>CAJXJM010000029.1 GCA_913054205.1 uncultured Rhodospirillaceae bacterium | reverse complement strand
AAACTCTCTCTTATCAAATAAGACTAGCTGGTGCCATAGGCGCTGACGTTAGACAGTGAGCGCCTTTTTTGTGTTCCCAACATTACGCATTTACGGGTGGGTTATTTTCAGCCATAAATAATCGCAGAAATACCAACTAAATTCTTGATTTTACGGTAAAAAAACCAAATCTATAGGATAGGTAAAGAGGGAAATTTAAAATCGTCATGTTCGGTGAAAAATCCGCGCTAAGATTGCTTGACACTACCCAAGGGCTGGCTTACACACCGCTCACGAGCAAGCACAGTTTAGGGGGTGTAGCTCAGTTGGTTAGAGCGCCGGCCTGTCACGCCGGAGGCCGCGAGTTCAAGTCTCGTCACTCCCGCCACTTATCCAGTTTCGTGTGGACCAATTTCACACACAACGAGAGGGGCTAATTCAGAAAAATCCCATGGAAAACCTGCTCGCTGAATACCTTCCGATTCTCATTTTTCTTGGCATTGCCCTTGGTTTGGCCATCGTAATTCCGATTGCATCCCTGATTATTGTCCCGCAAAAGCCCGATGGCGAGAAACTCTCTGCCTATGAATGCGGCTTTGATGCTTTTGAAGATGCCCGGATAAAGTTCGATGTACGTTTTTATCTGGTTGCCATTCTTTTCATCATTTTTGACCTTGAAGTGGCGTTTTTGTTCCCCTGGGCGGTAAGCCTTGGGACAATTGGTGTGTTTGGTTTCTGGTCGATGGTGGTTTTCCTCGGCATACTGACAATTGGCTTTATATATGAGTGGCGCAAAGGCGCGCTGGAATGGGAATAAGGCATGGCTACTGAGATAGATCAAAGCTCGCAAAGCTTGGCGCAACTTCCGCCCGGTATTGAGCAAGATGCGCTGCTAAAGAATGTTACGGATACTTTGGTCGACAAAGGTTTTGTCGTTGCGCAATTAGACAGTCTTGTGAATTGGGCACGAACCGGCTCGTTGTGGCCGATGACGTTTGGTCTTGCGTGCTGCGCAATTGAAATGATGCATGCCTATGTCAGCCGCTATGACCTCGATCGTTTTGGTGTTGTGCCGCGCGCCTCCCCACGTCAATCCGATGTCATTATTGTTGCTGGGACCTTGACCAACAAGATGGCACCAGCATTCCGCAAAGTTTATGATCAAATGGCTGAGCCACGCTACGTGATTTCTATGGGATCCTGCGCCAATGGCGGCGGCTATTACCACTATTCCTATTCCGTTGTGCGCGGTTGTGATCGCGTAGTGCCGGTTGATATTTATGTGCCGGGTTGCCCGCCAACGGCAGAAGCCTTGGTGTATGGCATTCTACAATTGCAAAAGAAAATTCGCCGTACCGGCACACTTTGGCGCTAATTAGGCACGGAATTAAAGATGTAGCATCATGGCCGACGCGGAACCCCACATTCGCTCCTTAGCTGATCTCGGAGAAACCATTGCCGGTGAACTCGGTGATATGATTTCGTCGAGGGAGATCATCAATGGTGAGTTGGTTCTGCACGCACAGCGTGACTCGATCGTCAAAATATTGATGTTCCTGCGTGACGATGTGAATTGTCAGTTTAAGCTTTTGATGGAACTCTGCGGTGTTGATTATCCAGAACGCGAAGAACGTTTCGATGTTGTGTATTGTCTGCTCAGCCTTACCCAGAACATGCGCGTACGCCTCAAGCTTTCGACCGATGAAGCCAGTCCGGTTCCCTCAGTAACTGGTGTGTATAGCTCAGCCGGATGGTGGGAGCGTGAGGCTTGGGATTTGTACGGTATTTATTTCTCAGATCATCCGGATTTGCGCCGCATATTGTCGGACTATGGCTTCGAAGGTCATCCGCTCCGGAAAGATTTTCCGCTTACCGGCTATGTTGAAATCAGATACGACGATGAGCAAAAGCGCGTCGTCTACGAGCCCGTGAACCTGACCCAGGAATACCGGAATTTTGATTTCTTGAGCCCGTGGGAAGGTGTTCAGCAATTATTGCCAGGCGATGAAAAAGCCGAAGCTGCTGAAGAAGAGGGTGGTGACGCTTAATGTCTGAACAGCAAATTAAAAATTTCACTCTCAATTTTGGACCTCAGCATCCAGCTGCCCATGGTGTCCTGCGCCTTGTTTTGGAGATGGACGGCGAGGTGATTGAACGTGCCGATCCGCATATCGGGTTGTTGCATCGCGGTACCGAAAAACTGATCGAACACAAAACCTATATGCAAGCCGTGCCTTATTTTGACCGGCTGGATTATGTCGCGCCGCAAAATCAGGAACACGCCTTTGCCTTAGCTGTCGAAAAACTTGCCGGCATGGAAGTGCCGCCGCGCGGCCAACATATCCGTGTAATTTTTGCAGAGCTTGGGCGTCTTTTGAACCATATCTTTAACATCTGTGCCTACGCGATGGATGTCGGCGCGATGACGCCAATGCTGTGGGGATTTGAAGAGCGCGAGAAGTTGATGGAATTTTGTGAGCGCGTCTCGGGAGCGCGTCTCCATATGGCGTATTTCCGCCCCGGCGGCGTGGCTATTGATATGCCGGACGGCCTCGCTGAGGACATCATGGAATGGACCGAACAGTTTCCAAAAATGATCGAAGATCTCGAAAGCCTTTTGACGGACAACCGAATTTTCAAACAACGCACTGTTGATGTCGGCATTATTTCAGCGGAGCAGGCACTGGATTGGGGCTTTAGTGGGCCCAATTTGCGGGCTTCTGGCATCGCGTGGGATTTGCGTAAGTCTCAGCCGTATGATGGTTATGAAAAATATGATTTTGATGTGCCGATTGCCAAACATGGCGATTGTTATGATCGTTATTTGGTGCGGATTTATGAAATGTATGAATCGCTCAAAATTGTAAAACAAGCGCTTGAAAAATTGCCGCCAGGTCCGGTCACTTGTGATGACCATAAATTTTCGCCGCCAAGCCGCGGCGATATGAAGCATTCGATGGAAGCACTGATCCATCACTTCAAACTTTATACCGAAGGCTACCACGTGCCGGCAGGAGAAACCTATTGCGTCGTTGAAGCGCCGAAGGGTGAGTTTGGTGTCTTTTTGATTTCCGACGGATCGAATAAGCCCTATCGCTGCAAGATTAGAGCCCCCGGTTTTGCTCATCTGCAAGCGCTAGATATGTTGTCTCGAGGGCATATGTTGGCCGATGTCGTCGCTAATATTGGCTCGCTCGATATTGTGTTCGGAGAAATTGATAGATGAGCACGCAAGTTGGAAATTTTGAGCAACCGGCGGAATTCGCGTTTACATCCGAAGTGATGAAAATGGCGAAGGCGCATATTGCGAAATATCCGAAAGGCCGACAGGCGAGTGCGGTGATGCCGTTATTGGATTTGGCGCAACGCCAACATGAGGGCTGGCTGCCACGAGCGGCGATGGATTACGTTGCTGATCTTTTGGATATGCCGAGAATGATAGCCTATGAGGTGGCGACCTTTTATACGATGTATAATCTTGCCCCCATCGGTAAACACCACGTTCAGGTCTGTACCAATCTGCCATGCTGGCTGCGCGGCTCTGATAAAATTGTTGATGCGGCGAAGCGTAATCTCGGCATTGAGATGGGCGGCTCAACAGATGATGGCATGTTCACGCTTTCGGAAATGGAATGCCTTGGCGCATGCGTCAATGCGCCGATGATGCAAATCAACGATGACTATTTTGAAGATCTCGACGAAACCAGCACGGAAAGCATTTTGACTGAATTAAAGCATGGTCAACAACCAAAGACGGGCTCGCAAATCGCCCGCAAAACTTGTGAGCCGATAGGCGGCCTGACCAGTCTAAAATCAAATGCGGGGAAAAATTGATGCTTAAAGATCAAGACCGCATTTTCACAAATATTTACGGCCATCATGATCCGTTCTTGGAAGGCGCTAAATCCCGTGGTGATTGGGATGGTACGAAAAAGCTACTCGCCAATGGCCGCGAATGGGTTGTCGAAACGGTCAAGGCTTCAGGCCTACGTGGCCGCGGCGGTGCGGGTTTTAGCACCGGCCTTAAATGGTCGTTCATGCCGAAAGAATCGGATGGCCGGCCGCATTACCTTGTCGTCAATGCCGATGAAGGTGAGCCCGGCACCTGCAAAGATCGTGAGATATTACGCCACGATCCACATAAATTGATTGAAGGCTGCCTGATTGCGAGTTTCGCCATTGGCGCCAATGCTGCCTATATATATGTACGCGGCGAGTTTTACCGCGAAACCGAAGCGCTTCAGCGGGCCATTGATGAAGCCTACGAAGCAGGCTTGATTGGCAATAACGCTTGTGGTTCCGGCTGGGATTTCGAATGTTATGTCCACCGTGGCATGGGCGCTTATATTTGCGGCGAAGAGACAGCTTTGATTGAAAGCCTAGAAGGCAAAAAAGGTCAGCCGCGCTTGAAGCCGCCATTCCCGGCGAACGCCGGCCTCTATGGATGTCCGTCAACCGTGAACAATGTCGAGTCTATCGCCGTTGCGCCGACAATTTTGCGCCGAGGTGCCGACTGGTTCGCTGGCATGGGGCGTCCGAATAATACCGGCACCAAACTTTTCAATATATCCGGCCATGTCGAGCAACCCTGCACAGTCGAAGAGGAAATGAGCATCCCGCTCAAAGAACTCATCGAAAAACACGCGGGCGGTGTCATTGGTGGTTGGGATAATTTACTGGCGATCATTCCAGGCGGCGCTTCGGTGCCGTGCCTGCCGAAAGGCATCTGCGATTCCGTTTTGATGGATTTCGACTCGCTTCGTGAGCAGCAAAGTGGTCTCGGCACAGCGGCGATTATGGTGATGGATAAATCGACCGATATTGTTGCAGCCATTGCGCGGCTCTCGGCGTTCTACAAACATGAAAGTTGCGGTCAGTGCACGCCGTGCCGGGAAGGCACTGGCTGGATGTCGCGCATGATGGCACGTATGGTGGAAGGGAATGCCTCCGTCGATGAAATTGATTTACTCGACCAAGTTACCCGCCAAGTTGAAGGCCATACGATTTGTGCGCTTGGCGATGCGGCGGCTTGGCCGGTTCAAGGTTTAATTCGTCACTTCCGACCGGAGTTGGAAGCCAGGATTGAGCAAGCTAAGAAAAATGCAGCGGCTTAAGGTGGAATTGTAAATGCCAACGCTAACAATTGATGGTGTAGAGATTGAGGTCGAAGCGGGATTAACGGTTTTGCAGGCGTGTGAAATCGCCGGCAAAGAAATCCCGCACTTCTGTTACCACGAACGGCTTTCCGTTGCCGGTAACTGCCGCATGTGTCTCGTCGAGATGGAGCGCGCACCAAAGCCAATTGCTTCCTGCGCAATGCCGGTTGGCGATGGCATGGTGATCACGACTGATTCTGAAACCGTCCGCAAAGCCCGCAACGGTGTGATGGAATTTTTGCTGATCAATCACCCGCTCGATTGTCCGATTTGTGATCAAGGCGGCGAATGTGATCTGCAGGATCAGGCAATGGGTTATGGATTTGACCGTTCGCGCTACGCCGAAGAAAAACGCGCCGTCAAAGATAAAGATTTAGGGCCATTGGTTTCCACCGTGATGACACGCTGCATTCACTGCACGCGTTGCATTCGATTTGCCACTGAGATCGCTGGCGTGCCGGAATTAGGCGCGACAGGCAGGGGCGAACATATGGAAGTCGGTACCTATGTCGAAAAGGCTCTATCATCCGAATTATCGGGCAATATCATAGACTTATGCCCGGTTGGTGCACTCACTTCGAAGCCCTACGCTTTTAATGCGCGTCCTTGGGAGCTGACGAAAACCGAGAGCATTGATGCGATGGATGCGCTTGGTGCGAACATTCGAATTGATACCCGAGGTGCCGAGGTGCTTCGCATTGTGCCGCGCAACCATGATGATGTGAACGAAGAGTGGATTTCCGATAAAACCCGATTTGCCTGCGATGGCTTGCGGCGTCAGCGTTTGGACCAGCCGTATGTTCGCAAAGAAGGCAAGCTGCAACCTGCAAGTTGGGACGAAGCCTTCGCTGCTATTTCAGAAAAAGCGAAAGGCGCGAGCAGCGATAAAATTGCTGCTATGGCCGGTGATCAGGCTGATTGCGAATCCATGTACGCATTAAAAGAGCTGTTGAACTCGCTTGGGTCCAGCAATATTGATTGCCGCCAGGACGGCGCAAATATTGGCGGCGGCTCACGTGCTGGATATTTGTTTAATTCGACAATTGCCGGAATTGAAGATGCCGATGCAATTTTAATCGTTGGCTCTAATCCGCGTTTGGAAAGCCCGGTTCTCAACGCTCGCATCCGTAAGCGTTTCTTGCAGGGTCCTGTCAGCATCGGCGTGATCGGTGAGGAAGTCGATTTGACCTATCGCTACGATTATCTTGGCGCTGGGCCCGATACCTTGGCTGAAGTTGCTGACGGATCGCACAAATTTGCAAAAGCGCTCAATAAGGCGAAGAACCCAATGATCATCGTCGGTTCCGGTGCACTGGCTCGATCTGATGGCGCTGCTATCCTCGGAGCTGCCCGCAAAATTGCCGAAGACACGGGCATGATCACAGATGATTGGAACGGCTTTAACGTACTTCATACGGCAGCTTCTCGTGTTGGCGGCCTTGATCTTGGTTTTTTACCGAGCGCAGAATTTTCCTACGGCGATATGGACGTCGTTTATCTTCTTGGCGCCGACGAAATTGATATGCAAGAGCTTGGCGATGCTTTTGTCATTTATCAGGGACATCATGGCGATGCCGGGGCGCACCGAGCAGATGTTATTTTGCCGGGTGCTGCCTATACAGAAAAAAGCGCGACCTTCGTTAATCTTGAAGGCCGAGCACAGCGCACCCAATTGGCGTCTTTTCCAGTAGGTGAGGCTAAAGAAGATTGGGCTATCTTGCGCGCACTTTCCGCCGAGCTTGGCAAAACATTACCTTTTGATAGTTTGGCGGATCTCCGCAGCAGAATGATTGCAGCGACGCCGAGCCTCGGAAATCTAGATGAAGTAACGCCTGCCAAATGGGGTGAATTTGGCTCAAATGATGCGATGGCCTCGGGTGCGTTTATAAGCCCGATTGCGAATTTCTTTATGACAGACCCAATCAGCCGCGCATCCGCGACGATGGCGGATTGCACAACTGCCCGTGATGGCGGCAGCGATGCGAGGTCCGGCACAAATGGTTGAGATCTGGTGGATCTATATTTGGCCCGTCGTTTGGGTCGTATTGAAGATTTTGGCAATCGTTGTGCCGTTGCTGGTCGGTGTTGCCTATTTGACTTATGCCGAGCGTAAAGTGATCGCTGCCATGCATCTGAGGCGCGGTCCAAATGTGGTTGGGCCTTATGGATTGCTGCAGCCTATGGCCGACGGCATGAAGCTGTTCTTCAAAGAAACCATTATTCCCTCAGGTGCAAACCGTGTTGTCTTTGTGATGGCGCCGATGATCACCTTTTCTTTGGCACTTGTCGCCTGGGCGGTTATCCCGTTCGGCGATGGCATGGTGATCGCCAATATCAACGTTGGTATATTGTACCTGTTCGCGATCTCTTCGCTAGGCGTCTACGGCATTCTCATGGCCGGTTGGGCGAGTAACTCGAAATACGCGTTCCTGGGTGCGATCAGATCGGCTGCGCAAATGGTGTCTTATGAAGTCTCAATGGGCTTCATCATCATCACAGTTTTGCTGGTTGCAGGGTCCTTGAACCTTTCTGATATCGTGAATGCGCAGAAAGAGACAATGTGGTTCGTCATCCCATTGTTCCCGATGTTTGTGATTTTCTTTATTTCAACGTTGGCCGAAACCAACCGTCACCCCTTTGATTTGCCAGAAGCAGAAGCCGAGCTCGTCGCAGGGTATAACGTTGAATATTCGTCGATGACATTTGCGCTGTTTTTCTTAGGCGAATACGCCAACATGATACTCATGTGCGCCATGACAACGATCTTGTTCTTTGGTGGCTGGCTGCCGCCATTTGATATTGCACCTTTCAATTGGATACCGGGCCCGATTTGGTTCATCATAAAAATTTGCATGTTGCTGTTTATCTTCCTTTGGGTGCGCGCAACTTTCCCACGCTATCGCTACGATCAACTGATGCGCCTCGGCTGGAAAGTCTTCCTGCCGATTTCCTTGGCGGCTGTCGTCATTGTGGCTGGTGTCGTGCTGGCGTTTGATATTTCACCGCTTGCCAATGCGGCAGCGGCTAAGTAGGGGGCGGAAAGAGAGCTTATTATGGGCGTTATAGATCGCGGAGTAAGAAGCATTTTCCTAGCTGAGCTTGTCTCAGGGATGGCGTTGACCTTGAAGTATTTCTTCAAGCCTAAGGTCACGCTGAACTATCCCTATGAAAAAGGACCGCTCAGCCCACGCTTTAAAGGTGAGCATGCGCTACGCCGATATCCAAACGGCGAGGAACGTTGCATTGCGTGCAAATTGTGTGAAGCAATATGCCCGGCCCAAGCAATCACAATTGAAGCCGAGCCCCGCGATGATGGTAGCCGCCGGGCGACACGTTACGACATTGACATGGTGAAATGTATTTACTGTGGCTATTGCCAGGAAGCTTGCCCGGTTGACGCTATTGTCGAAGGTCCGAACTTTGAATTTGCCACGGAAACACGAGAAGAGTTGCTCTACGACAAAGACAAACTTCTCGACAATGGTGATCGTTGGGAAACGCAACTCGCAGCGCGGTTGGAACTTACCGCGCCGTATCGTTAATAGGAGAGACGTCAGCAATGCTGAACGCGATTGATACAATTGAACATAAGGAGGCCGGTGAATGATCGTCCAAGGGCTGGCCTTTTATATGTTCGCAGCATTCACTATTTTTGCAGGCGTGATGGTTATTTCCGCCCGCAATCCCGTACATTCCGTGCTGTTTCTCATCCTTGCCTTCTTCAACTCAGCCGGTCTGTTTGTTTTGTTGGGTGCTGAGTTCCTGGCGATGATTTTGGTTGTTGTATATGTTGGCGCGGTCGCCGTGTTGTTCATGTTTGTTGTCATGATGCTGGATATCAGTCTCACCGAATTACGCGAAGGCTTTTTGCAATATTTGCCACTTGGTGCGCTGGTGGGTTTCATTTTGGTAATGGAGCTTGGCGTCATTGCAGGCAGCTGGGTCTTTGCGCCGGATGTCGAAAAGCATTTCGCAGCTCCGACGATTGCGATGAAGACCACCAATACCGAGGCTATCGGTAGTTTGCTCTATACGCATTATGTCTATTACTTCCAGGCTGCAGGCATGATTTTGCTGGTTGCGATGATTGGTGCGATTGTTTTGACGCACCGTAAACGTGAAGGCGTGCGAAAACAAAATATTGGCGAGCAAATTGCCCGCCGGCCAAGTGATACGATTGAGATTAAAAAAGTCACGCCGGGGAGAGGGGTCTAATGTTAGAAATTGGCTTATCCCACTATCTGACCCTTGGCGCCATTTTGTTTACGCTTGGTGTGTTCGGCATTTTCCTAAACCGCAAGAACGTCATCATTATTATGATGTCAATTGAGCTCATTTTGCTCGCCGTCAACATCAATTTTGTCGCCTTCTCGGCCCATCTCGGCGACATGTTCGGCCAAGTGTTTGCGCTGTTTGTATTGACCGTTGCGGCAGCTGAGGCGGCAATTGGCCTCGCGATCTTAGTTGTTTATTTCCGCAACCGCGGCAGCATCGCTGTCGAGGACATTCGGATCATGAAGGGGTAGTCGGAAGTATGTATGTAGCAGCTGTATTTCTGCCCCTGATTGGTAGCCTGATTGCCGGCCTGATTGCATTTGCCGCCCAAGGTGCTGTCAGAGCGGATGACAAAGAGCGCAAGAAACGCTTGGACCGCGCTTCGCAGGTGGTGACCTGTGGTGCCATGCTGTTAGCGGCGCTTTCGGCGATTTTGGTTTTTGTCTCAGTTGTCGTGAACGGCCAGGACGGTACGGTAGAGCTCTTCACCTGGATTGATGTTGGATCGCTTGAGTTCTCCTGGGCGCTACGCGGTGACACGCTCGCGGTTCTTATGGTGACAATGGTTACCGTGGTTTCCTCGATGATCCATGTCTATTCAATAGGGTATATGTCGCACGATAATTCGGTGCCGCGCTTTATGGCCTATCTCAGCCTGTTTTCGTTCTTCATGCTGATGCTGGTCTCCTCCGACAACCTCGTGCAGTTGTTCTTTGGCTGGGAAGGTGTTGGCCTTGCGTCTTACCTGTTGATCGGTTTCTGGTATGACCGGCCTGCTGCTAACGCGGCAGCAATTAAAGCTTTTGTCGTTAATAGGATCGGCGATTTTGGTTTCGCGCTCGGTATTTTCGCGACATTCTTTCTGTTTGATAGTGTCAGCTACGACACGATCTTTGGTCTCGCAGAAAGCAAATCGACGGCAACCATGGAAGTCTTCTCCGGCGAGTTTCATGCGCTCACGGTGATCTGTTTGTTGTTGTTTTTTGGGGCGATGGGCAAGTCCGCTCAGCTCGGCCTTCATGTCTGGCTACCCGATGCGATGGAAGGCCCGACGCCTGTCTCGGCATTGATCCATGCGGCAACGATGGTGACGGCAGGAATTTTCATGGTCGCGCGCTTGTCGCCGTTGTTTGAATATTCAGAAACGGCTTTGATCGTGGTGACGTTGGTTGGTGCTTCGACGGCAATTTTTGCTGCGACAGTTGGTTGCGTGCAAAACGATATCAAACGGGTGATTGCTTATTCGACCTGCTCTCAGCTCGGATATATGTTCTTTGCTCTAGGCGTCTCGGCCTATTCAGCCGGCATGTTCCACCTGATCACCCATGCGTTCTTTAAAGCTTTGCTGTTCCTCGGTGCCGGCTCGGTTATCCATGCGATGTCTGATGAGCAAGACATGCGCAATATGGGCGGGCTTTATAAGCTCATTCCGGCAACGCATGTATTGATGATTGTAGGTAGTTTGTCGCTCGCCGGCATTTTTCCATTTTCCGGCTTCTACTCTAAAGATATTATCTTGGAAGCGGCATGGGGCGCACATACCGGCATCGGTCAATACGCGTTTTGGCTCGGTATAACGGCGGCCTTCCTAACGGCGTTCTATTCCTGGCGATTGCTTATTATGACGTTCTACGGAGAATCCCGCGCGGATGAGACGACATTGGCGCATGTCCATGAATCTCCAAAAGTTATGATCCTGCCGTTGGTTGTTTTGGCACTCGGTGCCATCTTCCTTGGATTTCTAACAGTAGATTACTTTATCGGCGGGCAATCTGCTGATTTCTGGAAAAACTCCCTCTTTGTATTGGAGTCGCATGACGCTCTCGAAAATGCGCACCATGTTCCGATTTGGGTGAAGTATCTGCCGCTCGTCGTCGGTGTCGCTGGAATTGCGCTCGCGTACCTCATGTATATGTTTGCGCCGGAACTGCCGGGCGCACTCGCGGCTGGTTTCCAGCGGACCTATTTGTTCTTGCTCAACAAGTGGTATTTCGATGAGCTCTACGACAAGATTTTCATCAAACCGTCCTTTTCTTTAGGCCGAGGTTTCTGGAAAGCCGGTGATGGTTTGCTGATTGATGGCGTTGGGCCTGATGGTGTCGCTGCTGCCGTGCGTCATTTAGCGCGCCGGGCAGGGGCTGTTCAAAGCGGCTATCTCTACCATTACGCATTTGCCATGTTGCTGGGCGTCGCGGCGCTCATTACCTGGTTTTTGGTTAAGGGGGGGCATAGATTATGACTAACTTCCCCTGGCTATCCGTTATTACTTTTGCGCCCTTGGTCGGCGTGTTCTTCATCCTGTTAATTCGGGGTGACGAGGAAACCACAGCGCGCAATGCCCGTGGTATCGCGCTCTGGACATCCTTGGTGACGTTCTTCGTTTCGCTTGGTGTTTGGATTAATTTCGATAACACGACAGCGTCATTCCAGTTTGTCGAAAAAACGGTGTGGATGCCGGGCCTTAATCTCGCGTATCACATGGGGATTGATGGCATATCGATGTTCTTTGTCATTCTTTCAACGCTGTTGACTGTCATCTGCATTGCCGCAAGTTGGACCACGATAAAAGACCGCGTCAAAGAATATATGATCGCCTTCCTGGTGCTCGAAACTTTGATGATCGGCATGTTCTCAGCACTTGATCTCATTCTCTTCTACGTATTCTTTGAAGGCGTACTGATCCCGATGTTTATCATCATTGGTGTGTGGGGCGGACCGCGCCGGAATTATGCAGCCTACAAGCTGTTCCTCTATACGCTGACGGGCTCCGTGCTGATGCTGCTCGCCATTTTGACGATGATGTTTCAAGCGGGGACATCTGACATTACGGTGCTTCTGAAACACGATTTCCCAGCGACAATGCAACCGTGGTTGTGGCTGGCATTCTTTGCTTCATTTGCGGTGAAGATGCCGATGTGGCCGGTTCATACCTGGCTGCCCGACGCGCATGTTGAAGCGCCGACGGCTGGCTCTGTAATTCTTGCCGGCGTATTGCTGAAATTTGGCGGCTATGGCTTCTTGCGTTTCTCGTTGCCAATGTTCCCCTTGGCCTCGGCAGACTTCACGCCGCTTATCTTCACGCTCAGTATTATTGCGGTGGTCTATACCTCGCTGGTCGCACTGGCGCAGGAAGATATGAAAAAGCTCATTGCTTATTCTTCGGTTGCGCATATGGGGTTCGTGACCATCGGCACGTTTGCCGCAAATACTCAAGGCATTGAAGGCGCGATTATAACGATGCTGAGCCACGGCGTTGTATCGGCCGCCCTGTTCCTGATCGTTGGTGTTGTTTACGACCGCATCCACAGCCGCGACATTGATGCCTATGGCGGGCTCGTGCACCGCATGCCGAAATACGCCCTGATGTTTATGGTCTTT
>CAJXJM010000028.1 GCA_913054205.1 uncultured Rhodospirillaceae bacterium | reverse complement strand
TAGCCCGACACTCTCTCAACAATGGCGGTCTCCTCGACAAGAGGCAGGGCTTTCTCACCAAGCTCACTGATTTGGCTGCGGATATCCGCAATAACAGATCGAATGCCCTCGGTCGCTAACGACCGGCCATGTTGCTCGATCAATACGGTAACGGCCTCCAGACGCAGAATACTATCTACGGAAGGGACGGAAGCATGCAGGGTTTTTTGGTCGTCAGGCATATGAACACACGGTCCTTAAATATCGACGGGGAGCCTAAGCTATTGGCCTAATGGAGGCTCGTCAAGATACCGTTCGGTAACTCCCTGGTGAAATCTAGCTTTCTTGTTCGATTTTGTTTTCGATGATGCCGAGGCCAGTAATTTCAACCGAAACAGTATCGCCGGGTTTCATCCAAAGCGGTGGCTCACGACGCGAGCCGACACCGCCCGGCGTTCCGGTACTGATGACATCGCCCGGGCGCAGCGTATGCACCGTCGAGAGATACTCAATCTGCTTGTCAATTTTATGATCCATATTGGCAATGCTGGTGTACTGGACAGACTCGCCGTTCAATCGCGTGGTCAATTCCTGCGCGTAAGGATCACCAAATTCATCCGGCGTCATCAACCACGGACCAAAAGGTCCGGTGCCTTCAAAGTTTTTGCCTGGGCAGAATTGAATGGTGTGGCGCTGCCAATCCCGAATGGTGCCATCGTTAAAGATCGAATAGCCGGCGATATGCTCATGCGCTTTCTCTTTGGAGATATGGCGGCCGCCTTTGCCAATGATCACAGCAAGCTCACCTTCAAAATCGAGCATGTCAGAAATGTTCGGGCGAATGATTGGATCATACGCAGCAATGAGGCCATGGTTGGTGCGGATAAAGAACATTGGCTCTTCCTGCGCGCCGCGGCCGGTTTCGTCTTGGTGCTCTTTGTAATTAACGCCGACGCACCAAATAACCGGTGTATCTGAAATCAGAGGAAGCAATTGCACATCGTCAATGGACAAGTCAGCATCCTTGCCATCAACGGCAACTGCAACTTTGGTCTGCCAATCATCAACATTTAAAAGCCCCATCATCGTCGTCGGCAAATCAGCAGAAGCACCCGACAAAGCAACAAAGCCTTTGTCATCGACCATCACGCCAAGGCCATCAGTTCCATTGTGAGTATAAGAAATTACGCGCACGTCAGAGTTCCTCCGAAAGAATTATTATTTGAATTTAAAATTTGTGCTGTCTTTTGCCAAATTTTTACGGATGCTTCAAATGATTATTAAAAATCACCTGTATTTTGTTCGCTAATTGGACGTTGCCCCCGGCTGCTCTGCCATTGGATCTTTTTTCCGAGCTTCACCATGGGCCAGATAGCTGACGGCAAAAATGACCATCGCAGCGCCGATCCAAACCCAAATTTCCGGTATTTCACCAAAAAGAATAAATCCAAACAAAGCCGCCCAAATCAGTCTGACAAAACTAAGCGGTTCCACGGCTCCCATGTCACCGACTTTGTAAGCCTTAACCATGCATAGCTTCGACAATGTACCGCAAATAGAGATAAATACGATAAAGCCAAATTGCTGTAAATCTGGCGTTTTCCACACAATTGCAGCAGGAACGGCGGATAATATCGACATCGCAACGGCTCCATAAACAACGATTGTCGGTGTTCGGTCCGTTCTGGAAAGAACTTTCGCAAACAATCTGGCGGCGGCTGGAAATAACCGCGTTACAACAACCAAGATGACGCCAAAGGTCATGACCTCAAAGCCTGGCCGAACAATGACCACCACACCGGCAAAGCCAAAAATCAGCGCGATCCAGCGCTTCCATTCAGAAGTTTCCTTTAAAAATATAATCGCGCCCAGAATGGTAAAAAGAACGGCAGATAAATTGAGTGCGGTGACTTTTGCGAGAGGCACGAGGCTGATCGCCCAAAACCACGCCATGCCGCCCGCCGTCATACAGGCACCGCGCAGGAAATGAGTACCCAATCTATCGGTTTTAAGCGCGCTAAAGCCAATGTTCATAAAGATCGGCACGAGGAGCACGAGCGCTATAGATTGCCGAAGGAAAAATATCTCAAAGGGATGCACATCTTGCGCAATATATTTAACCATCACATGCATACCTGCCGCGAAGACAGAGGAGAGCAACATGAAAGCCATGCCCAGAACGTTTGGCGATAGCTTGTTAGCTCCAGACATAACCTGCCTTTTCTAGGATCAATTCTCTTCGTCTTTGGGGCGAATTATCGGCATGCGTGCCCAAAGGGACGGCATAGCGCCAACTTCAACCTCGATAAGCGCCGGACCATCTTCAGCAAACGCTTTTTCCATCGCAGTTTGCAAACCTTCCGGCGTATCTACGCGCAATCCCAAAAGGCCAAAACTATCTGCAAGTTTCATGAAATCGGGATTTAATAGATCACTCACAATATAGCGTTCATTGAAATCATTTTTCTGGTTTCGCTTCACATTGCCGAATGTGTTGTCATTAAACAAAATTGTTACGAGAGGTATTTTATGGAGCACGGCAGTCGCCAGTTCCTGCACATTAAACATGAAACCACCATCACCGGTCACCGCAATTACTTTTTTATCTGGATGTGCGACCTGCGCGCCAAGAGCCGTTGGAAACGCATAGCCAAGCGTGCCCTGATAACCCGGCTGAATATTGCTCCGAGGATGGTAGGTCGGAAAACCAAACCAGGAATAAAAGCCCAACTGGGTTACACCAAAGCACGCGATTCCGTCTTCCGGTAAAACATTACGGATGACACGACCAAAACTTCCTTGAGGCTCGCCTTCGTTAAAATAGGCAAAAGTCTCTTCTTTAAGTTGATTGAAATGATCCTCCTGGGAGTCTCGTTTCCGATTATGTCTAATCGCTCTATCGTAAATACCTGCGAGTGATTTTTTGGCCGTTGCCGTGATATGAACATCCGCTTTCCACGGATCATTTGCGCGCAGCGGGTCGGTATCAATTTTTATGAGCTTTTTATCACTGTAATCGCCCCAATTTTGCATCGGCGCGATAAAGCGCGTGCCAACCGCCAAAACAACATCAATGTCCTTCCACAACGCCTGTCCGACCATTTGGTTTTGACCGAGATGATGCCGTATATCGACAGCACCCTGCCCGTTTTGAGACATGATGACCGGCGCTTCAATTTCTTCCGCTAATGCAAGTAGTGCCTCTTCCGCACCGAAGACACCGCCGCCCGTTAAAATGGCTGGATTTTCTGCATTGCCCAATATGGCAGCAGCTTGCTCCAATAAATCCGGATCCAGCTCCGCCTCTAGGGCCGAAAAATCGGTAATTGGATCCAGCAGTTCCACATTGCCAGTTTCAGCCATGACATCAGGTGCCATTTCCAGCAATACGGGCTGGCGGCGTCCGGTGTTGAGTTGTTTGAAAGCTTCACGCACTTTTCCTGGCGTTTCTTCTGGCGTCTCTGCACGTCCCTGCCACTTAGTTACAGAAGCGACGGCACCTGGCTGATCCTTCAATTCATGCAACAGGCCAATGCCTTTGCCAATGAACTTAGACGGAATTTGCCCCGCCAGACACAATACAGGCGCGCTACAAGCATAAGCAGTCGATAGTGCCGCGCCGGCATTCATCAATCCAGGCCCCGGAACAACAAGGTTCGTGCCGACTTTTCCTGTCGATTGTGCATAGCCAAACGCCATATAGGCAGTCGCCTGTTCGTGGCGCGTATGAATTATGCGGAAATCATCTTGGTAATCATAAAGAACGTCAAAAAGATCATCCAGTTGGACACCGGGTAGCGTAAATATCGTATCAACGCCATATTGTTTGAGCGAAAGTGTTAATGCCTCGGCGGCTTTTAATTCGGCCACTGTATTCTCCCAATTTAGTTAACATGTGCACTATTATAAAATATTGGCAGAACTGCAACCGCTTGCGCGCAGTTTTTATTGAAAATTCCACCAAGTGGACTCACGCAATACCGGAGATAGATTTCCCGCTGGGGCGCTTTGGCGTTTCGTCCGTGCCGGGTTTGTAGACATATTCAACAGCAGACCGGGCCATCATGCGTTCTTGCCACGCGACCACACGCGGACAGACCTCAGGTGTAACCAGCTCGGGGGCCAATTCACGCGTTCTATGGACAATGCTCAGCATCATAATATCTGCAAGCGAATACTCATCACCGCAGACCCAAGGACCATCACCAATCGCTTCATCGAAACGCTCTAATCCCCAGTTAATTTTGTCGAGGGCGCCATCAAGTTCCCGTTGATCAATGCCGCCATCCGCCAGCTTTTGCCAGCGGGCTCGGCGATCAGGCACCGGCGTGGCCTCCAACATAATTTGTTTATCTTCTTCGCTTAGTTCATCAACCATGTTTTGCAAATTGGCGTTATAGGTAACAGCGGTAGCCGCCAAATGGATATCGTCTGCCGTCCAGGTCCAAAGTCGCATTTTAGCCCGAGCAAGCGCTGTTGACGGCAAAAGTGAGGGTTCGGAGAAAACATCTTCAATATATTCAGCAATGACGAAGGAATTTCGGATCGGAACGCCGTCATGAACAAGCGTTGGCACGACGCCGACTTCGTTTATTTTTAAATACTCTTTGTTGAGATTTGCGTAGTTCCAAAGCTCGACATACCGGCTTTCATAATCCAGTCCTTTTTCACGTAGAACCAATCGAATTTGTTTGGAACAGGTGGTTAGGCCACTGTGGTAAAGCTCAAGCATAAATCAGGCTCGACGCTATAGATTTTTGCGAGCGTTCATGAGCGCTAGGAAATTTTCCTGCGAGCCGGAACGAAGGAACATCACGGCGCAGCCAAGAAGTTTGTCTTTTTTATTGACGCCAGCAACTGGGCAACTGCCCTCCGGCAATTGCCTGGCGGCTAATAATTCGCCGGCCTGTCCTGTGGTCTTTAAGGCATTCGGCAAATCAGCCTCGCGCTTGCCGCCATTCCCCTTCTCGCCGACAACATTAAAATCTGGATCAACGCCGGAGCCTTGGATGGTCCTGCCGGATGGCAGATAATAAAGCGCTGTCGTCAGGCGTAGTGCACCGTCCCAATCTAATGGCGCGATGGTCTGAACGGAGCCTTTACCGAACGACCGAACGCCCATCACCGTGGCTCGGCGGTGGTCTTGTAACGCTCCGGCGACAATTTCAGAAGCTGAAGCAGACCCTCGATTGATCAAAACGACAATTGGTAAACCGCCTGAGATATCGCCGACATGAGCATCAAAGCCGCGCACTTCGCCATCGCGGTCACGCACCGATACAATTTTACCGTGGTTTAAAAAGGCATCTGCAATTGCAACAGATTGATTGAGAAGACCGCCTGGATTATTGCGAAGATCAATAACCAGCCCTTTTAATTTCAATCCCAATTGGGCGCGGATATTATCAACAGCGTCTTCGAGCGCATCTTCAGATTTCAGATTAAAATGCGTAACTTGAACAACGCCAATATCGCCTTCAATGCGCCATTTAACGGGTTGAACCTTGATGATTGCGCGCGTGATCGTGACAGGAAAGCTACCAACCCCTTCGCGGCGAATGGTAATTCTAACATCGCTGCCGGGCTTTCCTCGCAGGCGATGAACAGCATCGCCGAGGCTCATCGACTTTATCGCATCACCTTCGACGTGGGTAATCAGATCCCCGGATTTTAAGCCGGCCCGAAACGCCGGTGTATCGACCATCGGCGAAATAATTTCGATCAAGCCATCAGTCATTTTGATTTCAATGCCCAATCCACCGAATTCACCGCTGGTAACAACTTGGGTGTCTCGATATTCCTGCGGGTTCATATAACTGGAATGTGGATCGAGTGAGGAGATCATTGAATCGAGCGCTGCTTCAATGACTTTTGTTGAAGGAATTGTACCTGGAACGCCGTCAATTTTTTGCACACCCTTAATCGCCGCATTTATAAGCGTTGCATCATCTATTTTATGAACATATTCGGACCGCACTCGATGATAGGCATCCGAAAAATGCCTGAGCTGCGAAACTCTTAGACCGTCATTAGCGGCAACTTCGCCATAGATTTTTTTAAAGCGCTGATAGTCTGGGGTGTTTTCCTGAACCCGCGCAAATGGTGCGTTAAATCCACCAAAAACCCGCGCCATCGGTGTACCACCAGAGCAACCTGTCAGCGAATTTGATAATCCGGCAAAAATAGCAACGACAACCAGCACAATGGCCAGTGGGCGCGGTATCCAGTTTTTAATCACGTAGCTAACCAATTCCTCTTGGTGTGCCAATATTATGTAATTTTATGTTGCTTAGATTTAACCGTCAGAGGTGATCTGAGCAACCAATTCTTTCAAGACTCGTTCAGAATCATCATTGTCGATTTGGCAGGTTCCGGCGGCTTCGTGACCGCCGCCGCCATACTTCAAAACAAGCTCACCAATATTGGTCTGTGAGGTTTTGTTAAATATGGATTTTCCGACGGCGTAGACGGTATTGAGTTTATCCAATCCCCAAAGCGCATGAACGGATATATTTGTTTCTGGAAACAGAGCATAAATCATAAATCTGTTGCCTGCGTATATGGTGTCCTCGCCGCGCAAATCCAATACGACCAAATTGTCCTGTATGGTCGAGCAACGCCGAATTTGCTCAACAAACTGATCTTTATGTTGGAGATAGAGATCAACCCGTTCTTTGACATCGGGAAGATCAATAATCTCCTCAATGGTATGATCTCGGCAATAATCTATCAGCGCCATCATCAAATCATAATTTGAAATATTGAAGCTTTTGAAACGCCCCAATCCGGTTCTGGAATCCATCACAAAATTAAGCATGGCCCAGCCGGTTGGCGACATAACCTCATCCATCGTGAATTGCGCAGAGTCTCCTTTGTCGACAGCTTCCATAAGTTCGTCAGTGACGCGCGGGAACGCCTCTTTACCACCATAATATTCAAAGATGACGCGGGCAGCCGAAGGCGCTTTGGGATTATTCACATAATTGGCTGGAAGTGTTTCAAGTCGGATCATCTCACTATGGTGATGATCAAAAGCACGTTGAACACGGTTATCAAAAGGCAAATTAGCGCTGATATCCGTATCGCCTAACAGTACCAATCCATCTTGCACATCTTTGGGGTGGACAAATTTGATTTCATTGATCACATCCAGTTCGCGCAATAAAACGGCGCAAACCAGGCCATCGAAATCGCTCCGTGTTACAAGGCGAAATTTGTCGTCATCATTCGACATCAACTATTTCTCCAATTGAGGTATCTTTACTACAAATGGCCCTATATCGTAGTACTTACTCTATATGTAATCCCCTTTTATATATAAAAAATTAACGTAAAAGGCAAAACTGCTGGGCCACCCTTTTTTGGTTATCGGGCAAATGATTTTCCAATCAAGCTATGCAATGCCCAAAGCGCAAACGTGAACAACACCAACGCGCCGGCCTGATGCAGTGAGGCGAGCGAAACGGGCACCACAAAAATCAACGTTGCAATGCCCAAAATCACCTGTACAAGAACCATGATCATCAACGCGCGAAAGGCCTTTCGCGGCGCTATTGGCAGATCGCTTTTGCGCGCCAACAGCCACAGCCCGATGACCAGCACCAAAGTCATCTCAGCTAAGATGCGGTGATCGAACTGCACCGTTAGTATGTTCTCAAACACATTGAAATACCAAGGCGATATTGCCCATAGCCCATCTGGCACCAATTTGCCATCCATCAGCGGGAAAGTGTTATAGGTTAGCCCCGCATCAAGGCCAGCGACAAATCCACCCGATAACATGGTCAAGAATATCCAACCTGCGGTGAATATAGTGCCCTTGACCAACAATGAGGGAGCGTGAGAAACCGCTCCTCTTGGCGCTTTCATTAACGATAAAGCCACCCAAAGCATATATCCGTAAATGATGACCGCGGCTGCAAAATGTGCGGTTAGACGGTACTGGCTGACATCAGGGTTATCGATCAGGCCGCTTTTAACCATATACCAGCCGAGCACGCCCTGCAGGCCTCCGAGTATAAAGATCAAAATGAGACGAGGGATCAAGGGACGCGTAATCCAGCCCTTCAGGAGAAAAAATAAAAATGGCAACAGGAACACCACGCCCAATATCCGCCCCCATAAACGATGCATAAATTCCAGCCAAAAAATCGACTTAAATTCTTCGACAGTCATACCGTAGTTTATTTTTTTGAATTCCGGAGATTCTTTATAGAGATCAAAGACCGCCTGCCACTCAATGGGGTTCATCGGTGGCAGCCATCCTGTGACCGGCCGCCAATCAACCATCGACAACCCGGAATGGGTCAGCCGCGTAAGCCCGCCCAAGATCACCATAAAAAAGACCATACCGCACAAAATATACAGCCAAGTGGCGATAGATTTGCTTGCGGTATCTGGCGCCGAGGTCGTATTGCCGATTACGGAATTAAAGCTTGTTGTATTCATAAGGGTTTTGTCTCATACAAAATAAGTCCTGCCAATATAAAATGATGGTTCAATGATTGTCTTAGGCCTCAAATGTTATAGCCATGATACCGGCGCTGCCATTGTCTCTGACCAAGACGGCAGCTTAAAAATTCATGCCATTACCGAGGCGCGTCTCAACCGGCGCAAACATTCTTTTGCCTATCCGTTGATGTCGATAGCCTATTGTCTCTCGAGTTTGGGGCTCGAGAGCCTGGAGGATGTCGATCTGATTTGCATTGACCGTCATATGGGGACCTGGCCCAAAAAAGGCTCTCAATTTGGCTATCAGAACGCGCTCCGTCGCCATCACCCGCGCTATGACGATAACCACCGCTGGAATTATTTAGCGGAACAAAGCATCCAATTCTATCCTGCCAAGCTGCGCTGGATCAATCACATTGATGCCCATGCCGCCAGCGCCTATTTTGCTTCACCGTTTGAGGAGGCGGCGATCCTCATTGCCGAGGGCGGCACCGGCCTTGATGCGCTGTATATCGAGGGCCAGTTGATTGAGCGAACCGACGCCACACCTTCTCTGACTTCGGAGCAGTCAATGAAAACCACGACGGCGCGCGTCGACAAAGAATACGCCGGCCTCATTGATCGCTTTTGTGATGCTGAAAAATACGTAGGATTGGCGAATGAGCTGGTTGAGAAAGAAGAAGCCGGCGAACAATAATCTAATAACCCGCACTACCCCTCGAACATGACTTTTTCAAAGAACTTGGCATGGCGGTCGATGGCTTTACGGTTATCAAATATAAGCTCATGACCGGCTTTGATTTGATCCCGCGTGCTTTCAGCAAAACTGCTGTCAGTGCAGAGGCGTTTGGTAATCTCAACATATTCTTCAGCGCTGTCCGCAACGCAATCCGTCATCTGCATTTGCCGGTAGAGGCCCAGGCTATAGCGGCCCCGCATAAAGTCGCCCGGCAGCGTGACAACGGGCGTAACCGCTGCCAAAGCCTGATAGGTCGTCATCTCGCCGCTGAAATGAGGCGTATCAAGAATAACATCTGCAACATTGAGCAATGCCGCAAAAGCTTCACTGTTTAAGCGTGGTAATATTTCAATACGGTCACTTACGTCTGAGAGCGACTTAAGCAGGCGCTTTTGCAGAAGCTCTGTCCAGGCTGGGTGACTGCCATCAATCAACTGAATAGTCGCGTCCGGCAGAACTCGTAAAATATCGCCGAGCATGTCATCGAAATCCGGGTGAAATTTGAACAGTGATTGTGGGCAGACAATACGTTGTCCGCTGGATTTTTTACGCGGCGCCAAATCTTTGAATTCTTCTGGCCGGGCAACACAGGTCGGGAAACCATCCAAACGCACCAGCTTTTCGCTATACGCCTCGGCAGAATTGCTGGTTTCGATCAGATCAGCCGAAATGAAATAATCAATATTGGGAATGCCCGTTGTCACAGGATGTCCAACGCTCACACATTGAACCGGAGCAAGCCGGGCGAAACTCAAAAAATAAGTCATCGGCTCCATGCCGATGTCGGTGTAATACAGAATATCAAGCTCGGCTTCAGCAATGACGCGGCGCGCATTCTCTAAATCCATTGGCAATCGAACAAAATTCGCTCCCAATTTTTTAAACTTCTCGGACCAGGAATCCTCGACGTCCGAAAATGAAAATACTTTCACATCAAATCGCGCTTTTGGCAGGCCGGTAATCAGACTGTTATTCAATTTCGCAATCGTATGCTCATGGAAAAATGAAGATACAAATCCGATACGCGGCACCCCGCCTTCCAACCCCGCCATCCAGTCCTTTGCGTGGGACGCTTCGAAAGCCAGTGCCGGACAAGCCTTTAGATAGGTTTGAGCAATTTTCTCCTGGATTGGTTTGTCATTGAGCCCGTGACAGGCGAGCAGAAAATTCGTCGCGCCGACTTCGCGTAACGGGTCTTCCAGGCTTAGCTCGTCATTGAGCAAATCATCCAGCTTGCCATTCAGTCGCGCGCGGCTTTCCTCGATTTGGTCATTCGAGTCTGGAATTACAGGCAAGACCAGCGCATCCCGAATGCGCGTTCCGGTGTCCTGGCGAAGTTGAATGGCCGTGGTATAAGAATCGTGGGCCGCAGAAACAAAGCCGGCGGATTCGAAAGCATCGGCGAGGTTTCGATGGGCCGGCGCATAGCCTTCGTCGGCCTCAATGGCTTGTTGGTAAAATGCGACCGCGCCATCCGTGTCTTTTTGCGCTTTTTTGATATTGCCAAGATTATTCAACGCCGGGGCCATGCCGGGCCGCATGCTGAGCGCCAGTTCGTAATGTTTCTGCGCCAGATCAAGCTCTTCTAGATCACCGTAAACCAGCGCTAAATTATAATAAAAATCAGCGTTGTTCGATGCCCGCTCAACCGCCTCTTCCAGATGTTCGCGCGCAACTTGCAAATTACCGGCTTCGCGGTTGATCACGCCAAGGTTGGCGTATATCTCGGCGTCGGCATTACCGGTGGCAATCGCTTGACCTAAAAGATCAATGGCTTCGTCGATTTGGCCCGCTTGAAAAGCGGCGATGCCTCGATGATGGATTTCCTCTGCGTCACTCATGGGATGTTTTTATATCAGCTGAGAGTTTTCGAAAAGCCCTCTCCCAGCTGCCACCCGAATCTTGTCGATAGAGATCAAAGTTCGGAAACCACGGTGAACGGTCGCCGTCTACCAACCATCTATATTCACCGGGATAGGTGACCAATACCCGGGCTGATTTCCCGGCTGCGGCACGCAAATGCATATTGGTATTGCTTACGCCGATGTAATCGTCGAGCAAACTCATTAACGCCAAAGCCTCCTCAAGATTGTCATTCACATCCGAAAAATCAGCAATGCTGGTGCCGAAACTTGTCGTCAACAGAGCTTTTTCTTCCTGCGTCGGCAGTCGCTGCACATTAATGAGCGTTGCCTTGTTATCTTTTAGAGCCTCGCTAATTTCCTTGAGCGGCGCGTTTTTCACCAGAGTGTCCTTACCCGCGCCCCCGGCCCGGTAGGTGATAGCGATATAAGGAGCTGGACCGGCCTCAGCCAATCGCGCGCGCATTTCATCAAGCGCCTTTTGCGATACAGGAATATCAATACTCGGCAGCGCTGTATTGCTATCCAGAAGATATGGCAAATCGGCAAGAGATAGTGCGTGCTCTCCCGCGCTATCGATGGTGTCAGTCGAATTCATTTTCACTCTTCATGGATATTTTCGGTGATTTGCACAAAGCTCATTATGCCTTATCCTATGATGAATGCTAATTGTTTGAGATTTGGTTTAAAAATATGCCTCAATTTGAAGATGCCATCGTCCTGATTGATACCGCCAACGCGGCTGATCCGAATAGCGATAGTTTTGAAGGTGAGGACCATCCGAAAGAACTTATTTATGGCAGGCGCATGACGGCCTGGATGGAAAGGGTCGCCCCGGATGCCGAGGAGACACTTAAGCTGGCCGCTCGGGCGCAGCATATCCGCCGCTGGGAGATTCCTCGAACTGAATATCCGGAAGGCAAAAAAGGTTATCATTTATGGCGCACAACGCTTTATGGCTTCCATGCCGACAAGGCCGCTGAAATTATGCGCGAGTGTGGCTACGATGATGGGGCTGTCGATAAAACCCGCCAATTGCTGCTCAAGAAAAACCTGCGCTCAAATACCGACATGCAGACTTTGGAAGATGTGATCTGCCTGGTTTTTCTGGAAAACTACTTTTTGGATTTCTCAAGAAAGCATGATGAAGAGAAAATGATCGGCATCATCCAACGCACGTGGGCCAAAATGACCGAGCGCGGGCATAAACTCGCGTTAACGCTCAATCTTTCTGAAGAAGAACTCACCCTCATCAACAAAGCCCTCACCGAATAAAATGGCCTCGCCATCTGACCTTTGGCGGAAATCCTCTCTCCTCATTGTTGGGCATGGGCGTTCGGACTCTCCGGAAAGCACCCGCCTCATTCAAGGACATGCGGATGCCATTGCCAGGCAAAATATTTTCAACGACGTTCAGACGGGATTTATAAAGCGCGCGCCTTTTATGGCTGAGGAGTTGGCAAAAATTTCAAGTGATACAGTTTATATTGTTCCGTGCTTTGCCAGCCCGGGCAGCCTAACCAAAACTGTCATTCCAGAAGAACTCTCGCTTTCGGGACGCCAAACCCAGCGCAATGGACAGACGCTTAAATTTGCTGAACCTGTCGGCAATCACCCCCTCATCGGCAATCGGTTTACCGATCTGGTTCGCAGCACTGTTCAGATGTCGGCATCGGCTGCGATGGACACCACAGTGCTGGTGATCGGCCATGGCTCGACCCATAACCCACAATCGGAAATCGACACTCAAACAGTGGCGGCCCGCTTGGACTCCTTAGGACAAGCCAAATCATTAGCCTT
>CAJXJM010000027.1 GCA_913054205.1 uncultured Rhodospirillaceae bacterium | reverse complement strand
GGGGCAAGGCGCAAATCGGCAAGGGCATGTGGGCGATGCCCGATGAAATGGCAGCTATGATGGAGGCCAAAATCGGCCATCCGCAAGCCGGCGCGAATACCGCTTGGGTGCCATCACCGACAGGTGCAACCCTGCACGCTATTCATTACCATCAATGCAGTGTTGCCGACCGCCAGGAAGAACTTAGCGGCCGGGCGCGTGCCAGCCTCGATGATATCCTCACCATTCCGCTGTTGAAGGGCCGCAACCTTTCCCCGCAAGAAGTTCACAATGAACTGGATAATAACGCTCAGGGCATTCTAGGTTATGTGGTGCGTTGGGTCGAGCAGGGGGTTGGCTGTTCGAAAGTGCCGGACATCAACAATGTTGGCCTGATGGAAGATCGGGCAACGCTTCGTATTTCCAGCCAGCATATTGCCAATTGGCTGCATCATGAAGTTTGCACCGAGGATCAAGTGATGGAAACTCTCAAGCGCATGGCGGCAGTTGTTGACGATCAAAACGCCGGCGATTCAGACTATGTAAATATGGCACCTGACTTTGATGGTGTTGCCTTTAGTGCAGCCTGTGATCTGATCTTCAAAGGCCGTGAGCAGCCATCCGGCTACACCGAGCCAATTCTCCACGCCAAACGCCAGGAAGTGAAGGCGAATGGCTAAAAAAGCGACCTGATAAATCCATAAACCATTCGCCCTGGAAAAAGCGTGCCGATCCCGGCACCAACAAGACCCAAATAAGCGCCGATCATGTAGCCTTGGTGTTGTTTAAGGTTGCCGCGGCGGATGCCGACGACAGCCATCCCTAGTGAAAATAGCGTAATAGCCGAAAGAATGTGTATCCAACTAAGAGAGCCGTCTGTGTTTAATCCTCTAAGCCAGAAACTGCTTAGCGCCACCATGCTCATCAAAGCAACCCAGCTACGGCCCATAAGTTTATGAACAGATGTGCCTTTAGGTCGAAACAAAACAATCCCGCCCAGTACCAGAGCAGCGAGTGCGGCACTTAAATGAACTGACGTTAAAGCATCCATTTGCAGAGACACCTAATCGGTCGTTGTTGCCAGACCCTACTCCACCGCTAATAGACGCGGCAATATCAGCGTGATTGAAGGTAGCGCAATGATGATAACGACCCGAACCAGATCTGACATGAAAAACGGTATCACACCTTTGAAGGTTTCGATCATCGGCACATCTTTGGCCATCGAACTGATGACAAATACATTTAAGCCGACCGGGGGTGTGATGAGGCCGACCTCGACAACAATCAATGTAATTATGCCGAACCAAAGCTTCACATCATCAACCGACATGCCGAAATCCAAACCGGCAATGATCGGCCAGAAGATCGGCACGGTCAGCAGGATCATTGATAAGCTGTCCATGATAAAGCCGAGCAAAATGTAAATCACCACCATCATCACAATTACGGTGACAGGCGGGAGACCTGAGTTTTTAAAGTACTCTGCCAGATCATTAGGCAATTCGGTAAAACCCAAAAAGGCATTGAAAAGCGATGCGCCAAGGATGATGAGAAAGATCAAACCCGTCGTGGCCGCGGTACCAAGAAATACATCAACAACGCCGGAAAGGCGCATACCGCCTCGTGTAATGGCAATCAAAAATGTGCCGACGCAGCCGATACCAGCACCTTCGGTCGGCGTGAATATGCCTGAATATATGCCGCCCATCACAAGGATAAAAATCAGCAACACAGCCCATATATCCATTAAAGCTTTCCACCTTTCGGCTCTGGAAGCTTTGGGCGCGGCAGGGCCGGAGTCCGGGAAAATGCGGACGACGATGGCGATCACCAACATATAACCCAACGCTGCAAGAATGCCTGGAATGAGAGCCGCCTGGAAAAGAGTCGCGATATTGGCTTCCACCAAAATCGCATAAATAATCAAAATCAACGACGGCGGTATAAGAATGCCGAGTGTACCGCCCGCAGCCAAACAGCCGGTGGCGAGCGAGCCTGAATAGTTAAAGCGTTTTAGCTCAGGCAATGCCACCTGACCCATGATGGCTGCGGTCGCCAGCGAAGAGCCGCTGATGGCGCCAAATCCGGCGCACCCGCCGACAGCTGCCATGGCGACGCCGCCTCTAAAATGGCCGAGGAAACGATGCGCAGCTGTGAACAAGGCCTGCGAAAGTCCAGCTTTAGCCGCGAACTGCCCCATCATGATAAACAGCGGCGCGACCGATAAATCAAAAGTCGAAAATCGCCAATAGGCGTCGGTTTTAAGATAACTCATGAGAGCCGTCGGTCCGGCAATTGAAAGATATCCCAGCATACCTACTGCCAGCATGGCTACGCCAATGGGAATGCGGATGGCAAGCAGTCCCATAAGCGCAACAAAGCCTATGATACCAAATTCTAAACCGGTTAATTCGGGCATTTAATGTTCCCCGTGCATATCAGGGCCGGGCGCATTCAAGGACTCGTCAAAGAATTTGTTGGCTCGGGTTTCGGCGATGCTGCGCCCAAGAGTGTAAACGCAAACGACGACTAACAACGACATGCAGAGCACGGCGTAAGGAAAGGATATCCAGCGGGGAAATCCGATCGTGGTAAAGGATTCCTTATATCGGTACATATCCATGCCGCCTTGTCTCAGTTGCATGGTTATCAGAACGCCAAGAGCAATAAAAATTACGCTGCCAAAGGCATCGCAAATCGTTTTGGCGCGCGTCGGTGCCTTGGTCAAAATGAAATCAACAATGACGTTTTCGCGCATGAGTTGGCAATAGGGCAGAAAAGCAAATACCGCCGTGCCAGTGCCAAGCTCAATCAAGTCGATGATGCCTGTCAGGGAAACGTTAAAAGCGGCCCGCCCGGTCACGTTAATAGCGATCACAACGGCCATAGCCCCGATGACAAAGCTGCCGAAGAGTGCTAGCCCGGCAGCTAGTTTATAAAGAACCCGACCCACCTTATCGGTGGGCCGGGCTGAACCTTCAAGTACGTCACTCACTGTATCTTAGTATCCTAAGAAGTTTATTTTCTATACTTAGCAATCATGGAACGGGCATCATCGATCAGTTCCTGACCGTTGAAGCCGAGTTTTTTCATTTCAGCTTTGAACTTGGTGTAAACCACAGCTGTTGCTTTTTTGATTTTCATCGATTCTTCAGGGCTAAGCGTCGTAAATACATTCTTCTTTTTCGACTTCATGATTTTGAGGCCAGGAGCTTCGATGGCCCGCCAGTTTTCGCCGGTTGCCCGCGCAATATTGCGGCCGGAATGAGCATCGATGATTTTCTTCAGATCACCAGGAAGCTTGGCATAGCTTTTTTTGTTCATCAGGAAGGTAAATACAGCCGTTCCCATTCTTGTGTCGGGTGGTGACAACTCGGTGAAATATTTTACCAACTCGTGCATTTTAACGGCTGGCGCAATTTCATACGGTAACATCACACCACTGATAGTCCCTTTCGCCAGCATTGGCGGAATACGCGGTAGCGGTGATCCGATGGCATCGGCACCGAGAGATTGAAGCAACCAGACGCCCGAGCGGTTAGCCGCACGCAATTTCATGCCTTTAATATCCGACATTTTATTGATCGGATTTTTGGTCATGAACAATTCGCCGTCATGGGCATGGGCCAGCAATGGATGATATTCGCTCATTTCATCTTTGAGATGTTTGTCTTGGAAATCCTGCAACGCCAAGGTTGTAGACACTGCATCATGGTGAATAAAGGGTAGCTCAAAAGTTTCAATTTTGGGCATCCGGCCGGTGGTAAAGCCAGGTAGAGTCCATACGATATCAACAACACCATCACGGACCTGATCTAGTAGTTGTGTTGCTTTGCCGCCTAATTGCATGGCCCAGAAAGTTTTAACTTCAATACGTCCGCCGGAGGCTTTTTCAATTTTTTTAGCCCAAGGCGCTAAAAAGGTTTTTGCTGGATTAGCAACCGGCGGAATGAATGTGTGCATCCGCAAGGTAACTTCGGCGGAATTTACCGGTGCTGTAGATCCAAATAATGTAGAAACAGCCAATGCGGCAGCCGCAGTGGTTAATAGTACTTTAGACATGTCGTGATCTCCCTGTTACATTGGCGAAAAATATTTTTTTGGCTCTGTAATAGAACGATTATTTCCGAACCATAATATAATACACAGATTTGTTATACAACAAAAAATATCGATATTTTAGATTTTGCTGATATTTTTATGAGAATGATTTTTGAACCAGCCGCTATATCCAGAAATCGCGTTACATCGCGGCTTTACATCATTGCCAACTCAACGTACAACGCAGCCAACTTAAATTGAGCTGCGTATTTGCAGCTTTGTGTGTGTCCAATACAGACTTATTTCTAGCACACGACCCGCATTCCGAAAGAATAGACATGACAGATTTTGAAGGCGTCGTTCCGGCGCTCGGCCAGGCATTGAGTAACCGCGGCTATGACACGCTGACACCAGTGCAAGAGGCGGTTTTGGCACCGGAGTTGAAAGAAGCTGATGTGCTGGTTTCGGCTCAAACGGGGTCAGGGAAAACCGTTGCCTTTGGCATGTCACTGGCACCGACTTTGCTTGAAGGTGAGGATCGTTTTCAACGCGCGAACGTGCCTCTGGCCCTCATCGTTACGCCGACCCGGGAACTAGCGTTGCAGGTGCAGCGGGAATTGGAATGGCTCTATGAAAAAACCGGTGCATCCTTGGCCTCCTGCGTCGGCGGCATGGATATGCGCACCGAACGCCGGACATTGGACCGCGGTGCTCATATCGTCGTTGGGACACCCGGACGGCTGCGAGATCACATTGAACGCGGTTCTTTAGATTTGTCTGGTCTACGGGCCGCCGTGCTGGATGAAGCAGACGAAATGCTCGACATGGGTTTCCGTGATGACCTTGAATTTATTCTAGGTTCAGCTCCCACCGAGCGCCGTACGTTGATGTTCTCGGCAACTGTACCGAAATCCATCGCAAATCTCGCCAAGCGTTATCAGCGCAACGCGGTTCGTATTTCGACTTCGGCCGAGCGCGAGCAGCATATCGACATCGAGTACAAAGCATACTTTGCTTCTTCTAACGAGAAAGAAAACGCCATCATCAATGTGCTTCGGTACTACGAGGCAAAATCTGCAATCGTATTTTGCGCGACACGCGCCACAGTTAACCGCATGACCAGCCGCTTTAATAACCGGGGCTTTTCGGTTGTGGCGCTGTCGGGCGAGTTAAGCCAGAGTCAACGTACGCACGCTTTGCAGTCCTTACGGGATGGTCGCGCGCGGGTGTGTATTGCAACCGATGTCGCGTCGCGCGGTATTGATCTGCCAAATTTGGAACTGGTTATTCATGCTGACATCCCAAAAAACCGTGAATCTCTCTTACATAGAAGCGGACGGACCGGCCGTGCTGGCCGCAAAGGCGTAAGCGCATTAATTGTGCCGCACAATGCCCGCAAACGTACCGAGCGGCTTTTCCAAAATGCCAATATCGATGCCAAATGGGCCAAGCCGCCTTCCGTGGATGACATTGTTAAACGTGATGATGAACGCATTCTCGCAGACCCGGTCTTAGTTGAGCCGGTGAAAGCAGAAGAACAGGCGTTTGCCCAACAGATACTGGCCGGCCATAGTCCTGAGCAGGTCGCGGCGGCCTTTGTGCGGCTTTATCGCGCTGGCCAATCAGCACCGGAAGATTTATTGAACGCCCCACCTTCCGACCGTGAAGAGAGGGACCGTCCAAGAAGAGATCGCAAACGAGGCGACTCTAGAGATGGTTCAAGACGAGCCGGTCGTGATACGTCGAAGGATGCATTTGACAAAGGTGTATGGTTCTCGTTATCCGTTGGGCGCAAGCACACGGCCGAGCCCCGCTGGCTGTTGCCGGCCTTGATCCGCGCGGGTGATCTTAAAAAGCGCGACATCGGTGCTATCAGAATTCAGGAAACAGAAACATATTTCGAGCTGGCCCCGGAAAGTGCTGATAAATTCTTGGAAGCCCTCGGTCCCAGCCGTAAGCTGGAGAAAAGCATGACGGTGAACCGTCTAGATGCAATGCCGAAAATTCTTGAGGAAAACCAAGGCGAGTCTCGGAGTGAGCCTCGGCGCGAGTCAAAGAGTGCTGAAAGACACGATAGTTTCGAAAAGCCGCGGGGTAAAAAGAAGCCGAAGCGCAAATACAAACAAAAATCTGACAAACCACCTCGCGATTTTTCTGAAGATCAAAAGCAGCTTGCAGATATTATGGCGAAAGCCGCCAAAGGCTCAGAAGATTTAAGACAGCACAAAAATAAGCCAAAAAAATCCAAGCCTGAAAATGATCCTGAAGACGGCGATGTTCTCAAAAGAGGCCCCAAGCTCAAATTTGGCAAAGCTGGGCGTAAAGGCGATGCAAAAAGAGATGACGGATCCAGTCCCTTAAAACGGAAACGAGTACGAAGAAATTCCTAATTTGTTTCTGTATTCAAGAACCACTGAATTTCGCCATCGCAAATATTTTACTGCCCTGATGGATGCGGAGCCGTTAAACTATCCTCATACAAAATAAATAAGGGGAAATTTTATGTCTGCCTATGTCATCGTCAACATCGAAAAAATCAAAGACCAGGACAAACTCAAAGAATACGGCCAAAAAGTTGCTGCCCATACGGAGAAATTCGGCGGCAAGCTTTTAGCGGCGAGCCCGGAGCCAACCGTATTGGAGGGAAGCCTCAACAGTATTCGGACGCTCATTCTCGAGTTTCCGGATTTGGAATCGCTAAACGGTTGGTACGAAGCCGGTGAATATCAGCCCCTGAAAGAAATCCGCTTAGCCGCAATCGATGCGACATTGGCCGTCGTCGATGGTGCCACTTAACGTCTGGCTTCTCCGAGTAGGTTTTCAGGCGGTATGACTGTAGATTGGTAGGCTTCCAGGTGGAGGCAGAGTTTATCTGGGATAGGCAGTGGCCGACCAGAACTCATGCTGACCAGCACTTGAATGGAATGGGCACGCAGTCGGACTTCACCTTCAACGGTACCCAAAAACCGAAGGTCCAAAGACGAAGTGCCAAACTTTTCCAAAACAAGGGCGAGCTTAAGTTCTTCTCCTAACCGACAAGGTTTTACAAATTGGCAATCAATATGCGCGGTCGGCTGACCGATTTCCTGAACCAGCACCATATCGGCAAACCGCGTATCGAGCCGATGGGTAAACCAGTCTTCGGCAACGGCTTGAAACATTTCAAAATAACGCGGAAAGAAGACAAAGCCGGCAGGATCAGTATGCGTAAACCGGATTGGAATTTTCAGAGAAAACGGTTTGCTTAATTCTTCGTTGCTCATTCACTCGATCCCGTCGTACAGCCAAGCTATTCCATCATAGTTTTGCGGATCTTTACCTTTAAGCATCTGGGTGCGGAGCTCCCCGACGACGCCACCTGCATGATAAAGTTCGCCGTAAATGCGTGCCATCGTTTGAACCCGCCCGGTTCGAAGATAGCGCGTGTCCTGATAGTCGACGAAGGATTTCTCGATATTGCTATCGTTTTTCTCCAGCAAATCAGCGAGAACAACGGAGTCTTCAATCGCCATGCCGGCACCGGCTGCAAGATATTGCAGCATTGGATGAGCTGCATCACCGAGTAATGTTACGCGACCTTTAGACCAGGTTTTAACCGGCTCACGGTCACAGAGCACCCACATTTTCCAGGACTCAATTTTGGCCAAAAGTGTTTGGACTTCTTCGCGCGCGTCAACAAAGCGATCTTTCAGTTCTTCTGGGTCCCCAAAGGCGTCCCAGCCTTCTTCGTAGCGGTCGCTGTGAAAGACAGCGACAATGTTAAATAGTTCTCCTCGCCTAAGTTTATAATGAACCAAATGAAATTTTGGTCCCGCCCAAAGGACGACGTCGTTGTTTTTGGCAAATTCAGGAACTTCTTCAATCGGTAATACTGCCCGGTAGGCGATATGGCCCGATACACGCGGATCGCCATCGCCGACGATCTTGGGCCTGATCTGTGACCACAAACCGTCGGCAGCGATTAACGCGCTGCCTTCATGGTTGTTGCCGTTTTCCGTGATCGCTTTTACCTGATCACCATTTTCTTCATAGTCGACAACCTTGGTGGAGGTCAGCATGGTGATGAGGTCTGATGCCCGGCAGGCACCGAGTAAAATATCCAGCAAATCAGCCCGGTGGATAACGCCGTAAGGTGCCCCGAAACGTTCTCTGAATTTCTCGCCTGTATCGACTTGCGTGATCAACTCGCCAGTTAGCCCATCATTCATAAAGATATTCTCAGGGTAGAACGCCATATCCTTGATTTCTTTTTCGATACCTAAGCGGATGAACATTTTATGGACGTTGGGGCCAAGCTGGATGCCGGCACCAATTTCGCCAAATTCTGAGGACTGCTCCATCACGATGCTGGTATAGCCTTTCAGCGACAACGCCAGCGCCGCCGCACAGCCGCCAATACCACCGCCGGCTATTAATATTGGTTGATCAATTTTTCCGACCATCTTTGCTGAGACTCCTACTTGGTGATATTTAAAGTTTATCTGCTCACGCCTATAAATGCTAAATTTTTTACTCAGTATACTGAGTAATTACATAAAAATCCAGGCCAAATGAAGTGTCGTTGTCAGTATTCTAAGCGGGTGATGGCTTTTTGAATTTTTTGATCAACTGGCTGTAACCGTATCCTGAAAGGATTGCCAAAAGCGGTGCAAATGGCACATGAAATCTCGGATGTCCAACGAATACGGTGACAATAAATAAAAAATAAACGATGAACAAAAGAGCCACAGCGTAAATGATAATGCTTCGTCTTTCGATCGAACGCGCAAAAAATGCTGAAACGATCACGCCGGTAGCGATTAGAACTGAATGTAGTAGAACTAAAAGAATTAAAGGCAGATAGGCGATGGGGCGCTGCTTCAGGGCTTCGATTATAAGGCCGAATTCGCCGGTCAAAAGTGGTGTTTCCAGAGCAAATAAATCACGATAGATATTTGTGAAATAATCCTGTAGCTGCTCTTGCGCCGGGCTAAACAGTGTTCGCCCGATAGACAGCAGGCTGGCTTTGATATAAATGCCAAAATTTTCTAAATAAAATTGGATATGGGCAATCGGTGAACTGCCAAATTTTAAATGTTCTGGAAGCTGAAGAGCAGCAACATGAGGTTCAACTCCACGTAGGATTGCCAACATACTCACGGTTCGGGTGTGGAAGAGTTCTCCTTCAATACTGGTTAGTACAAATGGTCCCACCAATAAATAATTGCGAAGTTGCCAGGAGCCAATGATGACTATCCACGGCAGGAATATTGCCACAGCCATTTTGAAACCGGCAATTGGACTTCGTTGATGATTGGTGAAGTAAATAACCGCCAACAGCGCGGCGGCATAAAACAAATACAAACTGCTGGGTCGAATGATCGTCGCGATTGAAAAACTGGTACTTGCTATCAGCCACCACATTAAAATTCGATTTGGTGAACGCCAGCCGATTAATAAAAATAAAATTGTCGAGGTGATAAACAATGTGAACAAAGTTTCGGTGTGAATAACATTCACAAAATAAAAAGTCGTAAAATCAAGGACAAGTAATAGGCTGGCTATAATCATGCCGGAGGTTCCGGCGAGTTGGTAAGCCAGATAGGCACTCACTAAAACGGTTAAAAAGAAGGCAATATTCTGGACGATGATTGTTGGCAATAAGTCTCCGGGGCCAAACAAATGATAGGTTGCCGCAATAATGATGGGATAGCCGGGGGTGCGCCTGATTTCGATATTCCCATTTTTCGATAAGAATCTTCCTGTTTCAAAAAGTGACTTCGAGGTGTCGACATAACTAACAGAATCTGCCTGCACAACCATTGACGGGTCGTCGAGATAAACCTCATAAAAAAATAGAAATCGCAGGCAGCAAAATGTAAGAACAAGTGCCGTAAAACCAATAACTAGTTGTCTGTTTGTCAACGAAGTCTTCTCATTCTTAGGTTAGGTGAAAAAGATCGGCTATATCTTTAGAATCGAAACCGAAATATGGCCCATAGTACGGCAAATGTGTCGGTCGCTTTAATTTTTTTGCCTTCTCCATACCCGCGGCCGCGATACCCTATCGGGACTTCATAAATTATTTGGGCTTTTTTTAGGGCGCGCGATAAAACTTCCGCGTGCTGGCCCCAACCGTCTGTGACCAATTCTTTTGCATCGAACAGGTCGCGGCGATAAATCAGATAACAGCTATAAATATCTGTAAATGTTGTGTTGTTTAAAATATTGAACACCAGCGTGATTAGACGGTTACCTATTTTGTGCCAGAAATAATGAACGCGGGTATAAGGCGGCGCGGAAAATCGACTGCCCATAACAACATCTGCCGAGAATTCTATGATTGGTAACAACAATTGACCATAGTCTTCCGGGCTGTATTCCAAATCGGCATCTTGAAACAAACAATAATCTCCGGAAGCATGCGCGAGTCCCAATTTTACTGCTGCGCCTTTTCCGCCATTTTGGGGCAAAGTAAGTAATCTGTCGTAGAGATCAGAATTTTCCACCAATAGCTTCGGCGTTGAGTCAGAAGAGGCGTCATCGATTACAATCACCTCAAAATCAAATCCGTCAATACTTTGTGCAGCCACGGCTTGAAGTATCTCAACAATTGTTGCTTCTTCATTGTAGGCCGGAATGATGACACTGATTTTGGTCAAACGAATAAAACTCCCTTTAAAGGTGACACGCTAAACGAAGTTGATTGAGAAGTATTTAACAATCATTTTCATGTCTTTAAATATTCAGATGCCTACCAATAAACTTTGTTATCGCTGTGACAGTCGCCTCTTGTTGCTCGAGATGAGGTGAATGATTGGCGCCGTCGATCATCACGGTTTCGGTGAGGCAGGTTAGTCCAGATTCTATTGCCTTAATCTGGGCGTCAGTGCCATATTGATCATCGACGCCCTGTATAACCAAGGTCGGAACATCAATACCTGGCAAAAACTCTTCAATGTTCCACTGCCAGAAATCTGGATTTAGCCAAACACCATTCCAGCCCCAAAATGCACATTCGACATTGTCGCCGTGATATTTGGTGAGCCGATCGCGGAGGTTGGTTGTCTCAAAGGCAATTTTGGCTTCTTCAATGCTTTTGACGGTCAGTTCTTCATTCATCACATGGGCGGCAATCAGGCTGATGGCTTTGACGCGGGGGTCTTTGACCCTGCCCGCATGAATGATGGAAATCGAGCCGCCATCGCTATGACCAATCAACATCGCATTATTGATGCCTGCCGCATCCAAAACCGGCGAGACGACATTCAGCCCTTCATGATGCATAAAATCGACGGGCCGAGGCAGAGGTATCGGATCAGAACTGCCATACCCCTGGCGACTATAAATGAAGCCATTGAGACCGGTTGCCTGGCAAAGATTTTCAGGAAAATCCCGCCACAAGGCAACGCAGCCGAGGCCTTCATGCAAAAAAACGAGGGTCGGTTTTTCCGGAGCTGCATCAACATTAAGATGTAGGCATTCTAATTTGACGCCATTTACGTCAATAAATTGCGTATTCGAATCCATCGAATATTAGAGGCCAAATAGCTTGATAGCGTTGTCAGCTTTAATGGCTTTGACCTCATCGGGCGGTCGACCATCGAGAATATCGTAGAGTTTTGGAATATCCTGAGGCATCGGGAAATCGGTGCCGAACATCACTTTGTCTGGCCCGGCGATATCGATCAAAAGGCTGAGTGCACCTGGATCATAGACTATTGCGTCGTAGTAAATGCTGCTGAAATAGTCGCTCGGTAATTTGTTGATCTTGGTTTTGACAAGAGTTTCTACCTGGAAAAACATGTCAACACGACCGTTGACGTAAGGGATGTAACCGCCGCCATGAGAAGCAATGATTTTTAAATCCTGGTAGGTCTCGAAAAATCCGTCGACGGCCATGCGCGCAATCGCAAGTGATGTGTCAAACATGAAACCGACACTCGGCATCAATATGCGCTCAATTCCGAATTCGGCTTCTTTGGAGCCAAATGGAGCGGTCGGATGAACTAAAACAGGTAGAGCATGTTTATTGATTTCATCCCATATTGGTGCAAAAAGCGGATCGATCAAATGTTTGCCGTTTACGTTGGCGGTGACCATGACGCCGACAGCCCCGATCTCAAGAGATCGGTTTAATTCAGCGATGGCCTTTTCAGGGTATTCAAACGGCAGGGACGCAAACCAGCGTATGCGATCGGGATAAGCTGTTTGACCGTCGGCCATTTCGTCATTGGCGAGTTGGGCTGTCTTCGCGCTTACTTCTTCCCCTCCCCAATAGACATTTGGCGAGGTTAGAGAGACAATGCCGATATCAATGCCATGTTTATCCATCGCGACAATGCGGGCATCGTAGTCAAATGCCTCTTTTTCAAACGCACAGGCCGCTGAGCCTTTCTCCATTAGGTAGTCTCGACCGTCTTCCATCGTGCCGGCACCATAAGTCGGGCCGCCATGTTTGTGCAGCATTTCAAGCCAAGCGTTGCCAAACATATGGGTATGGATATCAACGACAGTCATAGTAAGAATCCCTTCGAAATATTTGAATTTCAATGCCGACAAACTAGAATTTAAGAATGCTGGATACAACACCCTTTTGTGCTAAAGTTTTGGTGTTATGACAAAAATAATCGATCTAAAGAAAATCAAGAAACAGCTTGAAGCGCAGCGAAAAGAGCTTCTTAAACGTGTCGAGTTGACCGAAGATGATCGCAAGCCGGTTGAGCTCGACCAAGCTCAGATCGGCCGATTGTCGCGCATGGATGCGATACAGGTTCAAGAAATGGCGTTGGAGCAGGAACGCCGCCGTGAAATTGAGTTGAAAAAGAT
>CAJXJM010000026.1 GCA_913054205.1 uncultured Rhodospirillaceae bacterium | reverse complement strand
CTCCCCTTCCCTTCCTCCCAGGCCGGCGGTCGAGCAGCCCACCAGAACCTTGGCGGGAGCGACCATGCTTCCCAAGGAGCCGCCGGCGCTGTTGGCCGCCGCCAAAACAGCGGGGTTTTTATCCAGCAATTCGGCCAACACAAAGGCACCTTTGGTTCTTAAAATCCTGCGGTATTCAGAATGTTTAACTGATAGCTCACTAATGCCGCCATCCAAAAGAACATCGATTATTTTCCACTTACCTTTGATATTTTTTGTGACATAGGTCAATTTGACTTTAATTTCGCGCTTAGTATTTTTCTTTGGAGGGCTGATTATCTGGGTAAAAACCAACTTCGTTTTTCGCGGTCCATTACCAACCTTTAACGTCTCAAAGCGCTGGCCGGAATAGCCTTTAAAACGAAAGGCGTAGGTAGCGATACTCATACGCCGAAAGGCCTTAGCTAATTTTATTTTATGGTCATCGCTGGTTTTTCGCCAAGCTGTTCCAGACGCTACTCTGACCATAAAGCCAAGGTCGTAGGCCGTGTCGATGGCAGGCTCAAGTTTAATATAACGTTCCTTGGCGCTCAATGATTTTGCTTCTTTCATTACGTCCAATAGAACCGAGTGAAATTTCTCGACTATTTTCTCTGGATTTTCGTTTTTCTGGGCAAAACCATCCAGCGGGTTCATCGCCAAGGCAAAGACCAGAAGGAAAAAACTTGCGCGTTTCATTTAAGCAGCGCCTTCGGAGCCTGGCTTCTTAAAAGGAATAACAGGCGAATAGTGTTCAGACATGTCATCGTGGGCTTGCAGTATTTTTTCTATTTCGCTGGAAATTCTATCGCAGCCTTTGATCAAACGATCCATGATTGATGGATCTACATCTTGACTACCATCCATAAAGACCTGGGTGAGACTGCCGATTACAGTTTTATCACTGGCGAATATCGCGGCCCCAATACCTGTTGCGCCGGTATCGACTTCGCCTCTCGAGATGCAATAGCCTTTGCGCCTCATCTCGGCCAAATGCTCCTTAAAATCGTCCCACTCCTCACCAAGTCCAGCTTTGGCAATTTCCAAACGGTGATTGAGAAACAATTTTACCAATCGCCGCTCGGGAAGATTTGCAAGAATGATTTTTGCCGTAGCACCATAAAACAATGGCATTGGGCGCCCTCGTGTATAACTAACGCTAAAATCAGTGATCAGCGGTTCTTGATGGATGCAGAGCACTTTATCGCCGTAAAGACTGCTGAGCAGTAACAATCCTTCACCAAATTCCTGATGCAGGTCAGGCATTAAGTTTTGCGCCGCGATCAGCAATGGATCGGTATTTCTGATCAATCGGTCAAATTCGATAAAGCGCGGACCCAAAACATGCGCCCCTTTTCCAATTGAGATCAAAAGACCGGAATCGCAAAGCTCCTTCACATACCGATAGGCGGTCGAGCGCGCATAGCCGGTCTCTCGTGTGATCTCTTCGAGAGTCCAAATCGGCTCGGCTTCTGAGTAAAGATCCAAAATGCTTAATAGGCGTTCTAAGCTAGACATTGTTTTCCTTCAAACCAGTGCAGTTCCTTATAGCAAATTACTCAACTCGCTGCATCCCTTTGCCCCAGTAATTCAATGTACGTGGATTGTGCTCCCAATTGCCGGTTTCACGATCTTCAGGCACCTGTTCAATTTCGGCAGAAATCTCAACTGGATTACCATCTGGATCACGCACCATAATAAATAAATTGTTGCCGGGACCATGGCGTCCAGGACCCCAAAAAATCGTAATTTCAGAATCCGAAAAATGATCTGCCCAATCACGGATGTCATTCCAACTGGAAGATTCATAACAATTATGATCGAGTTTCGCAGTTTCGCCCAAAAAAACGGCAAAACTGTGGTGCTCGTTGTTGGATCGCATAAAGCAGGACGTGATCACACCGTCGTCTTTACGCACAATATCAGTAACAGCAAAACCAACTTTGTCGGAATAAAACGCGATCATTGCTTCAACTTGAGTACTGGCGACAACGACGTGCTGCATGCGACCCGCCATTGATTGATCATCAGCCATCTCTGAATAAACACCAAAAACCATTTGATTACCGTCAGGATCGGTAATCGCATAGGCATCCTCACCAAAGACCGGCGATGGGGACGGCGACAAAGTCACACCAGCTGTTTCATGCTTTTGGCGCAACTCGTCCAAAACATTTTGATCCGGCGCGCCATACGCTGCGTAGTTCAAGCGGTTCTTAGGTCCATCGACAAAGTGCATAATGCGGTTCTTAGCCCGCAACACAACATCGCCACCAACTTCTTCGATCTCGGTCATTCCCATCTGATCACGATAGAATTCAATCATTTGATCACGCTGATCGGTCGAAAACGAGAGATGGTGTAATTTGACATTCAACATTAATGAATTACCTTTCACGTATCAGGGAATTTTAGAGGAAAGATCGAAATGGAAAAAGCAACATTTGGCGCTGGATGCTTTTGGGGCATCGAGCATGCCTTTCGAAAAGTCGAGGGCGTTCAAGAAGCTCCGGTCGGATATGCAGGCGGCGCAACAGAGGACCCGACCTATGAGCAAGTGTGTTCTGGCAAAACAGGTCATACTGAAGTGGTCCAAGTCGAATACGATCCCGATAAAGTCACCTACGAAGAACTCCTTGAAGTTTTTTGGGGCCTGCACGATCCAACGACGCTAAATCGGCAAGGCCCCGATATCGGCACGCAATACCGATCAGCGATCTACTACCATTCACCCGAGCAAGAAGCCGCCGCAAAAAAAGCGATTTCAGCGCTTGAAGAAAATGGCCGCTTTCGTAATCCCGTTGTGACCGAGCTGGCTCCCATTGATAATTTTTATATGGGCGAAGACTATCACCAACGCTATTTCGAGAAACAGGGCCACCATTAGCGGTTCCTACAAAAATCTCATATTACGGGATTTTATAATATAGAAGGCGCTAGATGGCAAATCCCGTAAATGTCCGCGTTGTACCGCTTGATAGCGCCACCCAGCTTGATGATACGGCTGCAGGCAATGTTTTTATAATAGGATCACAGGCGACGGTCGGTCCAGCGCTATGGGCCGCCCAGGCTGAAGTTCGAGCCTTAATCCTCCATGATACTGGCATAGGAAAAGATCAAGCAGGACTATCAGCGCTGCCGTATTTGCAAAAACTTGGCATGGCGGCAGCTGTTATCGATTCTAAAACCGCGCGGATTAGTGACGGTAAGGACATGCTCGCCCGCGGGGTGATTAGTCATTTCAACGACCTCGCGAAAAATCTTGGCGTCACGGCGGGACAACCATGTCAGGAGGCGGCGACATTATTGCGTAAGGCAAACCCGTTCGGTGGCACTCCTGACGCCTCAGACGAACCCCAACGACATTTGCTGGATGAGATTAAAAGCGTGCGCATTATCGGCCTTGATACCATGGGACTTATTAAAGACGAGGATGCCGGACAGATTATACTGACGGGGTCTCACGGGGGGCTCGTTGGTGGCGGTGATCCGCAGAAAAATCCCATGGCAGCCACGCGCGGCATTAAAGTGAAAGCCGCCGTCTTCCATGATGGAGGTCTATGCCTCGATGGATCGAGCACCAGCCGCCTCCCTGCCCTCGATCAGCAAGCAATCCCAGCTGCAACCGTCAGCGCACTGTCAGCCCGAATATCCGACTCTGTTTCAGTTTATAAAGACGGTGAAATTTCGTTGGTGAACAAAACGGCTGGAGCGTTGGGCGCTTCGATTGGTATGAGCTCGGAAGATTTTTGTAAGTTGGTGGCTGGACAATAAACGCATTGATGCCGTGGCACCGAAAGGTCGGCTTGAAAAAGATATCTTAAGATACGCACAGGGCAGCCAAGCGGTTGCCCTGAATTATCAAGAGAATTTTTGCAATCCCCATATTCGCCAGATTAGGTTAGTTTAGGTTTGGTTCCACTCCACCCGCTCCGCACCCTCCGATTCGGGATCGTAATACCACCTGAGCCCTAACTCCTCCTCGCTGAAGATGTTGGTCTTGAAACTTCGCCAAGCCTGTATCTCGAAGTAGTCAAGTACACCGCCAAGAGCGCGAAGCCGATGCGGCACGCCTGGAGGGAAATACACCAGTGTGCCGGGTTCGAGTTCCTGGGACGTATCCCCAACTTCAACCACGCCGCGGCCCTTAAAAGTCATGTAGCAATGAGCGGCACCGTCCGGATTTGCGTCTGTGCCGACGTGCTGATGATAAGGTGATGAGCCGCCGTCGAGATAGCGCATCTCACCCGCCTGGATGGCATTGGTCGAGGTGAGCCGGCTGCCGTCGAGTAAATTGACGGAAGAATCGGCGCAGAAACGACGCACGCGGCCACCGCTGGCGTCAGTGAGCACACGAAGCGTCTCCTGATTGAAAAAATATCCCGGCCCTCCGGCTAAGCCGTCTTCAACTGCAGCAGGAGGCTTTGGCGTTATCATGTGCAGCAGCTCGAGATCCGATCCGGCTACCTCGAATTCGGCTGATTCGCCCGGCACGAGCAACACACCGGCGCCTTCATCGGCAGAGTGCGACTCACCGTTGAAGCTAATTGTGCCATCTTTCGACGCCTCCATGACGTAAATCAGGTGGTAATCTTCACCTGCCTGCGGCTCGAACCGACGATCTTCTAAAACGGTTCGGCGGTAAACGTTCAGGGTCTTTGAACCACACACTCTCTCGCTGCAGATCGTCCTTTCCAGCCCGGAATCGACCGGCTTGGCTTCGGCAGTGTTTGAATTGATGATGGTGACATCATTTATTGTCGGCATGAGGTATTCCTCCTTGGAAAGTTATAAATTCGGTGTCGAATTGCTGCGATGGAAAATAGTAGTATAAGGTCTGGTTTTATTAGACAAGTACATAATCCCATATAATGGGATTTCCACACAACACCTAATCTAGCTTAATTGTCCCAACATAGCTGCTTTCGCCTAAAATGACGTTTACGAATTTTGACGGATGATCCGGGTGGGAGACTTCAATTTCGTATTCGCCGCTCTCCGCATCGAGGCCGTCGATTTTAAATTCGCCAAAAGCGTCGCTCCAGGTTTCGGCAACTTTGTGACCGTCTTTGCTAAGCAGGACGATTGCTTTCTCAATACATTCTTCGACGCCATTAAGATCGGCAATCACGGAACCGCCGATAAAACATTTGGTGAAAAGATCGAGATTTTTGTAATAGACCCGCGGCTTGGTACCGTGCTCGGGATGGAGTTCTTGAAGTTCTTCATCCGCGACGCGTTTTTGCATTTCAGAGTCTTCGATTTTGACAGATTTTAGTGCGCCGGTTGGGCAAGCCTGGACGCAGCGTGGCTCCTTCCAGCCGCGGTCTAATAGATGGGCGTCAAAAATCCAGGCCTGAGGCACTTCTTTTTCTTCGTTCCACCAGATCGCACCATAAGGACAGGCATCGACAATCTGCTTCTGGCCTTTGGCTTTTTCAGGATCGATGATGACAATGCCGTCGTCGCGCTTGGTGATCGCATCATTCTCGGCTGCCGCCATGCACGGCGCATCATCACAGTGATTGCACATCGTCGGCACATAAGTGACATCAACCATCGGCGCTTGGCCGCGCTCACTGCGAAGTATATTAATCCAGTGGTGGCCGTGTTTAGGCATGGCGGTCGCGTAGCCGGGATGCTCATTTCCCATATACTCATCTGCCACCGACAAAAAGCAGTTATTGGAGTTATGACATTTTGCAACGTCGACAATCAGGTTCCATTTTTTCATTTTTATTCTCCTGCCCGCCTATTCTGCCGGAACTAAAGTTGTATCTGCAGTGGCCGCTGCAAACTGTTCATCACCCGTGCTGCCATCCCATTTTTCAATTTCAATGAGACAGGAATTGTAGGCCGCCGAGTGGGTCTTCAGCGATTGCGTACGTTTCGGTGTGAGTACATTGACGCAGCCGCCTCGATCCGCTGAATAGCCTGGCCTGCCAACTGGATCATAAACTGCAGAGGCTTGCCGGCAATGAATGATGCCCGGCAATAGCCGCTCGGTTATATTCGCCGCACAGATAACCGCGCCGCGCTCATTGTAAAGTTTTACCAGATCATTTTCTTCAATCCCGCGTGCCTTGGCATCCGAGACAGAAATTCGCACCAGCCAATAGAAATATCCGTCTATATTAACCCGATGATCTTTAATGTCGTTGATCGCACTATCTTTACCGTCGCCCTTGGTATGGAAGCTGTAGCGAGAATGCGGCGAAATCAACTGCAACGGAAATTTCTCGAACAGCTCAGTGGAATGAATTCCTTCCCAAGAGGGGATATATTTATTCAGTGGTGGACGTTCCGGGTCCTGTCCGAATCGCTTCAAGCTCTGGCTCTCAAATTCAATTTTGCCAGACTGAGTTTGTAATCCATCGAGGAAATCTTCACCGTAAGATCCCGGCAACGGATGCGGTTCCGGGACATTTTTCTTAACCCCATCAGCAAACCATTTATAGGCGACCGGTGAGCGAAGCTTTTCTTTTTCAGCAGGCACAACAAAGTAGCCTTTGGTACGAAATTTTTTCCAGGAAATATGTTTGGGTAGATCCGATGCATCAAACATGCGTTTGACCCAATCGATCTCGCGGTGACCTTCGGTGAAATACGCAGCATGACCCATGCGCATGCAAAGCTCTTTGAATATTTGATAGTCAGATTTCGACTCGCCCAACGGCTCAATGCATTTGTGCTGCATGCCAATGACGCGGTGATTGAGCTGCCCCACCCAATCATAGCCGTAGCCACCGGGATTGGACCATTCGCCAATATCCCAACGCTCAAAATTAGTGCAGGCGGGCAAGATCACGTCGGCAAATTTAACCTCACCCTCAAACCAGATCGATTGACTGACAACGAACTCGAGGTCGTCTGTCTGATACATTTTGACATAGCGGTTACTATCCGGCTGCGTGCTGATATAGGACGAGCCATATTTATACATGATTTTCACTGGCGAATGGCCGGGCGACGGATAATGCACCGGGAAGAACTGGCCTTCGATCGAACGAATATCAATCGGATACCCTTCAGCTTTCCCCTCCATAATCGCTTCCGGCATTTTCAAGCGCGGGATTGTCTGTTGGGTAGGGTTCATACTGATCAAATGCGGCATGCGCTGATATAGCGACACGCCATTGGCGGAGTTCATGCTGTCACCGTTAAAGCCGCCTTCCGCATAGCCGGGGAAATAAAAATTGTAATCAACCGGCGCGCCAAGTTGCAGGCCGCCAAAGTTAATCCCGGGCTTACCCAAACCCTGCATCGCCATTAAACAAATCATCGAGCGCGCCCATTGAGCACCGGTTGCTGTTCGGCAAGCGCCGCCAAAGGTCGTCCCCATACCGCCGGCTGACAGATAGGTTTTTTTGCTTGCCCATTTGCGTGCGAGCGCGCGTGTTTCACGCGCTGGTACACCGGTTTCCGCTTCGGCCCATTCCGGCGTTTTAGCGACACCATCATCGTCCTTGCCCATGATATAGGCGCTCCACTTATCAAACCCTGTGGTGCGTTTTTCAACATAGTCTTTATCGTAGAGATCTTCGGCAATCCAGACATGGGTAATAGCATGCGCTAGGGCCGGGCTCGTCGTTGGGCGCGGCGCAATCCACTTGCCGCCCAGGAAGGCGGCTGTCTCATTAAAGTACGGATCGATATGAACCATTTCGATGCCAAGCTCTTTCTCCCATTGGCGCCGAATTGTTCCCTCAAAAGAGCCATAGACACCGTTGGTGACTTCGGGATCGCTCGACCAAAAGACGATCATTTCAGCCTCCTGCAGGCAGTCCTCAACTTGGCCATATATTTCCGTCGCGCCATTGCGCATCGAATGGCCGTAATGATGCATTGCCCCCCAATACCAGCCTTCCCAACTGTCTGGGTTTAGCATGGTGGTCGTCGCACCGATAATATTGATAAATTTTTGATAGGCCGAGATGTAATATCCGATATTTCCCCAAGTATGATGAGAACTTCGGGCTGCCAAAATTGCTCCAGGACCATATTGCCGGTTCACGCGTTTAATTTCACTTGCAACAATATCGAGCGCTTCATCCCAGGAGATGCGCTCATATCCGGAGATGCCCCTGTTTTGACAGTTGCGATCTCCGTTGGGATCAAAATCAACTCTCTTCATCGGATAAAGATTTCGATCTTTCGAATAGACCAACGACTTGGAAGCCAAGCCATGAGGTGAAAGCGTCGTCTTGCGCGGTGGCGAAAATTCTCTGCCGCGCGCCTTAATCGTCCAGGTATCGCCATCGTCATCTTGAAAATCGATCGGCGTGATGCGAATAATCTTGCCGTCTTTGACATAAACATGAACCGGGCCGCCATTGGTATGATTGCTGTAACGTATTTCGCCGTTATCAACGGGCGTGCCATATTTCCAGCCAACGGTCTGGCTCATCATAACGGTTTCAGAAAACCACGTGACCAACTCATCCGGGCCCATTGCCATGAGATTGAAGTTTTTGATCGCGTCAATTTGCGCCTGATAATCCCTTGGTGGCAAAAGCAGTTTCACAGCAAGCGATTCGGTTTTAAAACTGATCGTCACATCTGGGCTGGCGTGAATGCCGCTTGCTGACGAAATTTTACTGTCTTTGAAAGTAAAAGAACGACCCGTGGAATCATCAGCGATTTTCATCTGGACGGTGAAATTTTTTTCTTTGAGACGCTCACGAAATTCTTTATGGAACCATGCTTTAAAACGTAGCATCCACGGTAATGCGAATAGAATAAGTGAAAGTATAAGTTTCATCGGCCCGTCCCTATTTATTTTTTTCTATTTTAAGCAGTTGATTATCAGTATCGTATGGTGGTACATTCCAACCACTAGATGATTAATCGTATCGAATCTTGGAAATATGTCAATGTCAGAATCTGTTAAAAAAAGCTCCTCCGGTATCCGCGTTATCTCAAGAGCGGCTGAGATACTGCGCGCACTCAATGATGAATCTCGTGGGCTTAGTCTCGGTCAAATAGCATCTCAAGTAAACCTGCCACGATCAACGGTGCAGCGCATTGTCGGCGCTCTCAAGGTGGAGGGCTTTGTCATAGACGGCCCAGGCGAATCTCAAATTCGCATCGGACCGGCATTCTTTAGCATTGCAGCGGCATCACTTTCTGACTTCAAAGATCCGATCCGTCCCTATTTGGAAGAGTTGTGCGATGAACTCAATGAAACCGTTGACCTCTCGATCTTGAGCGGCAGTTCTGTGGTGTTTTTGGATCAGTGTTCTTCGCAGCGTAAAGGTTTGGTTGCCGTCTCTGAAGTAGGCGCACGTTTTCCGGCTCACGCCTGTGCGCCCGGAAAATGTTTACTCGCTGAAATAGATGAAAGCAGCTTAGCCCATCTTTTGCCGCAGGAATTAGAAAAACTGACAAGTTCAACGATTACGGACATTAGGGCGTTCCAGGAAGAACTACAGAAAGTGCGCGTTGATGGCATTGCGATTGATCGGCAAGAACATACGGAAGGTATTTCAGCAGTTTCCGCCGTGATCAGTAATTTGCCGCGCGGCACCGCGGCCATTTCGATTCCAATGCCGACACAACGATTTGAAGGCAATGAGGAACGCTACACCCAGGCTCTCAAAGCTTGCCGCGAAAAGATCAATCACGCACTCGGCCTCAATCGCTAAGCCCATCACATATGCGTGAGAAAACCGCATATTAGAAAACCCTACCAAATTTGTAGTTTACCTCTGGGAATCGCTTTCCTATGGTATTTTCTCTTTAATTTAAGTATTCGATTTTTAGTCAGGAGATATCCAATGAATTTCGTAAAAACCCTAGCGACAGCGGCGCTAATTGCCAGCCTGTCTGCGCCGGCTTTTGCAGAAACCTTTACGTTTACAGCGATTCCGGATCAAGATGATAGCGCCTTGAAGGCACGCTTCGGCAAGATTGCCAATTACCTCACAAAGGAACTTGGCGTCGAGGTTAAGTATATTCCGGTCAAATCCTATTCAGCCGCAGTCACTGCTTTCCGCAACAATCAGGTACAACTTGCATGGTTCGGTGGTCTCTCTGGTGTGCGCGCCCGTAATTTGGTCAAAGGCTCTCAAGCCATTGCTCAAGGCGCAGAGGATAAGGCGTTTAAGACATATTTCATTGCCCATACCAGCACCGGTCTAAAAAAATCTTCGAGTTTCCCAAAATCCATGGCGGGGAAAACATTTACTTTCGGCTCCAAAGGATCAACCTCTGGCCGGTTGATGCCGGAATTCCATATCCGCAAGAATTTCAAAAAAAAGCCTAAAAATGTCTTTAGTCGTGTCGGCTTTAGCGGCGACCACTCCCGCACCATTGCCCTCGTTCAATCTGGGGCTTTTCAAATTGGTGCCGTGAATTTTGCCGTGTGGGACAAAGAATTGAAAACCGGTAAAATCGATACCTCCAAAGTTTCAATTATTTGGACCACGCCAGACTATCCGGATTACAATTGGAGCATCCGGGGCGATGCGGACAAACGCTATGGTGGGGGCTTCATCGGCAAAGTAAAAAAGGCATTGCTGAACATGAATGATCCTAATTTGCTCAAGCAGTTCCCGAGGAATTCTTTCATTGCGGCTTCCAATGATGACTACGCGCCAATTGTTTCCGTCGGCAAAGAAATTGGCCTGTTGGAGTAGAGGCCACGTGTGAACCATGCCATTACTCGAACTCAAAAATGCCACTGTCCAATATAATGGAACAGCCGTTCTCAACAATCTATCCCTCGGGATAGAGCAAGGTGAGAAAATAGCACTTGTCGGCCAAAGCGGGGCCGGCAAGTCTACGCTGCTGAATTTGTTGTATCAGCAATGCAAAGAAGACGCCGCGCTGGTACCGCAAGATCTTGGCCTGGTCCGTTCCCTTTCAGTGTTCCATAACGTCTATATGGGGCGGCTCAATAAACATCCCTCCTGGTACAACGTCGTCAATTTGATCAAACCTCTCAAAAAAGAAGTGGATCAGGTTCTGCCGATCCTTATCCAGGTTGGCCTCGAAGAAAAAGTGTTTGAGCCGATCCGTGAATTATCCGGCGGACAACAACAACGCACCGCTGTCGCCCGCGCGATTTTTAAAGACAGCTCAATATTTTTCGGAGACGAGCCGGTGTCGGCTGTCGATGAACACCAATCTCACACCGTCATGCAGGCGATCTCGGCCAGTCACCAAACGGTCGTTCTTTCGATGCATGATGTTGAACTCGCCCTCAAATATTCTAGCCGCGTCATCGGTTTGAAAGATGGCGATCTTGTGATGAACGAACCCTCTGGCAGCTTAAAGGCATCAGATCTTGACGGCCTCTATAAGCAGTAATGGATTCAAGGCGGGTTCCAAGCCTCGCCCGCTCCTACGAATCAGCCTTGGCTTCCTAGTGATTGCACTTGTCTTGGGACTACTTGGTGATTTTGAGATCACCACACTTGATCCGTGGATCGAGATTGAACGCATGGTTGCCGGCATTATCACACCTGATTTCTCCGCGACAGAGGATTTATGGAGTGCTGTCGTCAACACGGTTGCTTTCGCAATTTTAGGCGTGGCGCTCGGCAATGCCATGGGGTTTCCACTCGCCTTGGCTTTTCAGTTCAGAGCAGTTCGCATCCTATGCGCCTTCATTCGCTCGGTGCATGAGCTTTTTTGGGCGCTCATATTTTTGCAAGTATTTGGCCTTACGCCGCTGACCGGCGTGTTGGCTATTGCCATACCCTATGCCGGCATATTCGCAAAAGTTTACTCAGAAATACTTGAAGAATCTGATCCGGCACCCTTGCAGACACTTCCCAAAGGCACGAGCAGTATTTCGACATTTATGTTTGTCCGCATGCCGGATGCCTGGGCGCATTTCAAGACCTACGCCCTCTATCGATTGGAATGCGGGCTGCGCTCAAGTGCCGTTCTAGGTTTTGTTGGTCTACCAACGATTGGCTTTCACTTAGAATCCGCCTTTTCCCAAGGCAGATATTCAGAAGTCACCGCGCTTTTGATCATTTTTTATGTGATAATCGCGACCATTCGGAAATGGGTTCACGCCCGTTTGATCCCGCTTTATATAATTTTGGCCCTGTTGGTCATTCCATGGACCGGTGAACTCGCGACAAGCAATCTTGTTCGCTTTTTCACCTATGATATTTTGCCGCATCCGCTCCGGGTTGCTGAGACATTCGACATGGGAACACTCTCGGCTCTCGGCGCATGGCTGAGCATTATGTGGAACGAGCAAGCCCTCCCCGGCATCATCGCCACGATAATTCTAACCCAAGTGGCACTCGTCGGATCAGGCGCACTGACACTATTGTTCTTCCCGCTGATTTCTCCGAAATTCTTTAATACTTTTGGGCGCACAACAGGCCATATCTTTTTGGTGGTCCTACGATCAACGCCGGAATATGTATTGGCGCTCATTTTCTTATTGTTATGGGGGCCTTCCATGTTGCCGGCGGCTGTCGCCTTAGCGCTGCATAACGGTGCAATCATTGGGCATTTGATCGGTCGTTACACCGAAGATATGGATCTTAGACCCGACAGTCCGAAAGGCCTAAATCTCTACGCCTATGACGTTCTTCCACGCCTTTATCCGCAGTTCCTGGCTTTTCTGTTTTATCGCTGGGAGGTCATTATGCGCGAAACCGCAATCCTTGGCATTCTGGGCATAGCCACACTCGGCTTTTATATCGACAGTGCCTTCGCTGATTTGCGTTTTGACCGCGCGATGTTCCTAATCATCGTCACGGCAATTTTAAATATCGGCATCGACACATTATCCCGCTATATTCGTGGCCGGCTAAGGCTCAGAACCACTGCCGATGTGGTTTAAAAGTAACCTCTCTCTCCCCTTGTGGGAGAGGGTCGGGGTGAAGGGTGTCAGCTTTCAAAAATCGAACAACCAGCGTTTAGATTAACCACAATTCTTGCTATACCAAAACTGCATAGCCCGAATGCAAGAATAGCGCTTCTCTGGCGAGGACAAATGCCTCACATAAGGGAACCAATCAGTCCCTATCACTGGAGTATTAATCGTGACCACATTTCTAATCATCGCAGTTGCACTTTATATCGGCCTGGCTCTTCAAGTTGCCAATAAAGCTCGTATCAACAATCGCAACGCGCGCAAATGGTTTTTTGTCGCTCTCGCCAT
>CAJXJM010000025.1 GCA_913054205.1 uncultured Rhodospirillaceae bacterium | reverse complement strand
TCAACTGTACAGGCCAATACCGCCACAAAACTTGAGAACGCAATTCTCATGCGCGCACGGCAGTTTAGGAATCGCAGCGTCCAATAATCACGCCATCAATTATCTCATGCCACATCAAAGCTTGCTATTTTGTGACGCAAATGATTATCAAGCAGCACAAATATGTAATCTGATTATTCTTTCAGGCTCTCAGGAGACACTAAGTTCGAATGGCCCGCTATAACTTCAAAGAGGCGGAAACCCGCTGGCAAAAAACCTGGCAAGACAAAAAATGTTTTGAAGTATCCGAAACGGATGATTTGCCTAAATATTATGTTTTAGAGATGTTTCCCTATCCGTCGGGGCGCATTCATATGGGGCATGTGCGCAATTACACCTTGGGCGATTTGGTTGCCCGCTACAAAAAAGCGCGCGGCTTTAATGTGCTTCACCCGATGGGCTGGGATGCTTTTGGTTTGCCGGCAGAGAACGCCGCCATTGCCAATAATGTGCCGCCAGCCGAATGGACCCAGCAAAATATTGCAACGATGCGCGAACAATTAAAGTCTATGGGCTTATCCTATGATTGGAAAAGAGAGCTCGCCACCTGCACGCCCGAATACTACGCCCATGAGCAAAAAATGTTTTTGGATTTCATCAAAGCGGGGTTGGCCTACAGAAAAGAATCCTGGGTGAATTGGGACCCCGAAGAAAATACAGTTCTCGCCAATGAACAGGTGATTGAAGGGCGCGGTTGGCGGTCTGGCGCGCTGGTTGAAAAAAAACAACTCACCCAGTGGTTTTTAAAAATTACTGAATATGCTGATGATCTGCTGTCCTCGATTAAGGAATTAGACCGCTGGCCAGACCGGGTTCGCATCATGCAGGAAAATTGGATCGGTCGGTCAGAAGGCATGCGGGTTAAATTTCAACTCACCGAAACCGATGACTATATTGAGGTATTCACGACGCGGGCAGACACGCTTTTTGGCGCCGCCTTCTGTGCAATTTCTGCCAACCATCCGCTGGCGGAAAAATTGGGTAAGGAACGTGAAGACCTGGCCGAATTTATTGCAGAATGTAATCGCCTCGGTACCAGCGAAGCGGCGATTGAAACGGCCGAGAAAAAAGGTTTTGATACAGGCCTTTTTGTGAAGCATCCTTTTGTTGACGGCGAAACCCTGCCGATTTATGTCGCAAATTTTGTGCTCATGGAATATGGCACCGGCGCGATCTTTGGGTGTCCGGCCCACGACCAACGAGATTTGGAATTCGCCCGAAAATATAATCTGCCCGTCATTCCAGTTGTCGCGCCCAAAGATGTCGACGCTGGTTCCTTTGAAATCGGCAATGAAGCCTTTGTTGATGAAGGGATCCACATTAATTCTGATTTTCTGGATGGACTTTCTATACCGGATGCAAAATCGGTTGTTGCCGACAAACTTGAAGCCTTGAATGCGGGGACGCGCGAAATCAATTACCGTTTGCGTGATTGGGGCATCTCCAGACAGCGCTATTGGGGGTGTCCAATTCCGACAATCAATTGTGAAGATTGCGGCACAGTTCCGGTGCCTGAAGATCAATTGCCGGTCGAACTGCCCACAGATATTAGTTTTGATAAACCCGGCAACCCGCTCGATCACCACCCAACCTGGAAGCATGTTGATTGCCCGAGTTGCGGTAAAGCAGCAATCAGAGAAACCGATACCTTTGATACGTTTTTTGAATCTTCTTGGTATTTTGCCCGCTTTTGCTCCCCGCACGCCGATGAAGGATTGGATAAAAAAGCTGTCGATTATTGGCTGCCGGTTGATCAGTATATCGGCGGTATCGAACATGCCGTCTTGCATTTATTGTATTCCCGCTTCTTCACCCGCGCGTTGCAAAAGTGCGGCTATTTAAGTGTCAAAGAACCGTTTGCCGGCTTGATGACTCAAGGCATGATTTGCCATGAAACCTACCAAGATTCTAGTGGCGCATGGCTTTTACCGGATGAGGTTAAAAAGGCAGATGATGGTTCCTTCGTGAGCGTCGCGACCAACGAGCCGGTTAAGCTCGGCCGCTCTGAAAAAATGAGCAAATCGAAAAAGAATGTGGTGGATCCGGAAATCATTATTTCTGAATACGGCGCAGATACGGCTCGGTTATTTATGCTTTCCGACAGCCCGCCGGATCGAGATCTGGATTGGACGGAAGCTGGTATTGAAGGTGCTTGGCGCTACATCAATCGATTGTGGCGGATGGTTTCAGAATCCAATATTCCTATCGGTGAATTTGGCGCACCAATGCCGCAAGAAATTTCAGAAGATATTGAGAAAATTAGACGGTTTATTCACCAAACCGTCCACGCGGTGAGTAACGATCTCGATAAATTTCATTTCAATAAGGCCGTTGCCCGCATCCGAGAGCTCACCAATTCGCTCGATAGCATGGACCCAGAAAGCGCCGGCGCCTCTTGGGTATACCGAGATGGTATGGAAACCGTCGTTAAATTAATTGGGCCAATCATTCCGCATATTGCCGAAGAAATGTGGCATGCATTGGGACATAAAAAATATGTTATAGAAACGCCCTGGCCGGAGTATGATGAAACACTTCTTGTCGAAGATATGGTTACTGTCGGTGTTCAAGTAAATGGCAAAATGCGGGGAACCATTGAATTGCCCGTAGATTGTAGCCAGGAAACCGCCGAAGAAGCAGGGATGAATTTGGATACCGTTGTAAAGGCCATTGAGGGGAAAAAGGTGCGTAAAATAATTTATGTGCCCAATCGGATTTTAAATGTTGTTGCTTAAAAAAACAGTCACTGTCTTTTCGTTACTCCTATTATCCGGATGCGGTTTTCAGCCGATATATGGTTCCGGTAACAATTCAGTCTTTCGGGCTGAAATGCGTGAAATTGCAATTGCGCCGATTGAGAACCGTATCGGCCAGCAATTGCGCAATGAATTAGAACGACGCATTACGCCAAAGGGACGGGCGCGCGTCAGCCGATACGTTCTTACCGTTAAATTAACAGAAAGTAAGCAAGGATTGGCGGTCAAAAAATCTGAAATTGCGACTCGGGCGAATTTAATTCTCCGGGCAAGCTACACTGTTACCCGAAAATCCGATGGCGCAAATATCACTTCCGGCAACAGCCGCATGATCACCAGTTACAATATTCTCACCCAAACATTTGCAACTTTAATGGCGGAAAAAGATGCGAGAAAGCGCGGCGTTCGCGAGATCAGCGTAGACATCACCAGTAAAGTTGCAGCCTTCTTTAAGCTTAACCGAAACAAGCTAGCGGAAGCCAAGTGAAATTTAACGCAGGTAAGACAGCAGCTTTTCTAACACAACCCGACCCCTCCATTCGCGCTGTCCTCATCTATGGAACAGATCAAGGCCTCGTCCATGAGCGGGTTCAAACACTTGCTAAATTCATCGTCGAAGATTTGTCCGATCCATTTCGGGTTAGCGAACTAACCGGCACTGAAATCAAAGCTGATCCAGCTCGTTTGATCGATGAAGCTTCGGCTCAGTCGCTCATAGGTGGTGAGCGTGTTGTTCTAATCAAGCTGGGCGGCGAGGATATTTCAAAACCGCTTTTGCAATATTTAGACGAAGAGGTTCAAAGTTCACTTGTGATTCTCGAAGCCAGCGATTTAACACCGCGCTCACCTGTTCGTAAGCTTATGGAGAAAAGCGACAACGCCGGCGCCATCGCATGCTATTCAGATAATCTGTCAGCGCTTGCCTCACTGATCGACACAGTCATGCGGGACCACCAAAAAACGATAAACTCAGAAGCCAAGAATTATCTCATCAATAATCTGGGCTCGGACCGGATGGTCTCCCGAAGAGAATTAGAAAAGCTCGTCACCTATGCCGGCGATCAAACTGACATCCTGTTGGACGATGCCATAGCTGCCGTCGGTGACAATGGCGCTCTGTCCATTGATGAAATTATTTATGCAGTGGCCGATGGCAATCGCGAGTCTTTAGAAACTAATCTCAGCCGCGCCTTTGTGGAAGGGACCTCGCCGATCCAAGTTGTGCGGGCGGCAATACGACATTATCAACGCCTTCATCTGGCTTCAGGATATATGAAAAAAGGCCAGTCATCCGGCCAAGCGGTGAAAGCGTTAAAGCCGCCGATCTTATTTCTGTTTACGGATCGGTTTAAGCGGCAATTAGATCGTTGGCCGGGCGAAAAAATCGGCCGGGCTTTGGCGGTTTTGACTGAGGCTGAAGTAAATTGCAAGTCAACAGGCCTGCCTGCGGAGGCAATATGCGGTCGCGCCTTGATGAGCCTATCCCAGGCCGCCCGTCACTAATTTGTATATTAGAAATATCTAAATTTCTTCGGGTAAATCTTCAATGAGGCTGGTGAGGTCTTCATCTGACAAATTGAAATCTCCCGAGAGATCAATTTCACCTTCGCCGGTATCTTCGCCATCATCCAATTGCCCGCCAGCTTCAAGCTGAGCGATGGCATCATCAACGCTGCCGGGAATTATGCTTTCCTCGCCAGAGACCTCATCAGCCGATGCAAGATCAGCCAGACCGGCAGCTTCTAGGTCTCCCTCGATCGGCATTTCGCTCGGATCATTGGCACCCACCTTACCATGCCGGCCATCGCTGAGCCGGTGAAGAATATCGTCAAGCTGCTCCAAAGATTTATAGATGATGGTGAGCTTTCCGCCGGATACTTTGAAATCAATATCAACGGTCAAGCCAAGCAATGTTGAAAGGTCGCGTTCAAGCGCGACGATGTTGGCATCTTTCGCAAGCTTGGAAGAAGCTTTTTTAGTTGATGCCGTATCTGGCGCTTGGCAAAGCTTCTCAGTTTGGCGAACGTTCAAACCGCGGCTTACAACTTTCTTAGCCAGCCCAACGGGATCCTCTGCGTTTAACAAAGCCCGGGCATGGCCTGCTGTCAGGTCTCCTGATTGCAACATGTCTTTGATCGGATCAGGAAGATTTAAAAGCCGCATCATATTGGCAACATGGCTTCGGCTTTTACCCAAAATTTTAGCAAGGACTTCTTGGGTGTGGGAGAACTCATCGACCAGGCGCTGATAGCCTTCGGCCTCTTCAAGAGCCGATAAATTTTCACGCTGCAGGTTTTCCACCAGGCCGATTTCAAGGGCTTCAACATCAGAAAAATCGCGCAGCAAAATCGGCACTTCATGAAGCTGAGCCAATTGTGCGGCACGCCAGCGGCGCTCGCCAGCAATGATTTCATAGCCTTCTGGATGATCGGGATGAGACCGCACCAATATTGGCTGGAGAATACCGAGCTCGCGAATTGACCCTGCAAGCTCCTCGATCTCGGGATCGCTAAAAATCTGGCGAGGCTGATAGCGGCCGGGATACAATTTTTCGATTGGCGCGGTTTGTTCGCCGGATGAAGCCGCCGCACCAGCAACTGCCTTAGATGATCCTGCAACACTTGGCGCGTCATCGCCCCCCAACAATGCGGAGAGGCCTTTCCCCAATTTACTTTTGGTGGGTTTTTTGACCATTATGCTGCCAACATTTTTTCACGTTTCAGAACTTCGCTCGCCAGATGAATATAGGCTTGTGATCCGGCGCAAGCGGTATCATAGAGCAATACCGGCTTGCCGTGGGAGGGCGCTTCCGACACTCTGACATTTCTGGGAATGACCGTGTCATAAACAATATCGCCAAAGAACTCCCGAACGTCTGCTGCAACCGCATCGGATAGATTGTTGCGGGAATCAAACATGGTGAGGACAATACCCTGGATTTCAAGGTCTGGATTATAGGCTTTTTTGATACGGTCGATGGTCCTAACCAAATGGCTAACACCTTCCAAGGCAAAGAACTCACATTGCACCGGCACCAAAACAGCATCCGCCGCATTTAAGGCGTTTACAGTTAAAAGTCCCAACGCCGGGGGGCAGTCTATCAAAACATAGTCATATCCATCTAGATGGCTGCCTATAGCAGTCTTTAATCTGAACAAGCGATCTTCAAATTCGATCAACTCAATTTCAGCGCCAGATAAATCCACGCCGGAAGAAACAATGGTAAGGCCAGGAATGGCCGTTTCGAGAATGGCTTCATCCAAGGAGGCCTCACCAATCATCACATGATAGGCGTTAATCTTACGTTCTGACTGTTCAATTCCAAGCCCCGTGCTAGCATTTCCTTGTGGATCAAGATCCAATACCATGACGCGTTTACGCACCGCTGCCAAAGCTGTTGCCAAATTTATCGTGGTGGTGGTTTTGCCAACGCCGCCTTTTTGATTGGCAACCGCAATAATACGCGGGCGCTGGTTGAGCGATTCACTGGGATCGGTGTGTGCATTATTATCCATCACGGCGTGATAGGTTCCTTATTTCAATCAAAACCCCGGGAGAAGCTTCATCCGCACTATTATTGTGAGCTGTAAGAGACGGATGAATTTGAACATTCATATTCCACCTTTTTTGACACTCGGTCAATTCTTGTTCGTAGGTCTCGCCCTTTAAAAACAAGCAGATTCCGTGATCGGCCAAGAGCGGAACGCTCAAGTTAAGCAAGTCATCCAATGGTGCCAGGGCGCGGGCGGTTATAATATCTGCGGATTTGCTATCGGGATAATCTTCAATTCGGCCGTGAAAAACCTCAGCATCGCAGGCTGTACGGCGAATAACCTCTCCCAAAAAGCTACATTTTTTCTGATTGGATTCGAGCAAGGCTATTTCTGCCGCGCCCATAATTGAGAGCACCAATCCTGGGAATCCCGCGCCACTGCCTAAATCCAGCAGACGGCCTTTAGTGTCTTTTATGTGTGAAAACAACTGAGCTGAATCGAGAATATGACGGTGCCAGACATCATCGAGCGTTTTAGCTCCAACAAGATTAATACGTTTCTGCCATTTCTGGAGAAGATCAACATAGATGCCCAAACGGTCGAGTGTTTCACGTGAAACATCGATAGTTTCTGAAAATGTCTCAATAGGGGATAATTTCGAATTAGGCATGGGCATGTTTCACGTGAAACATTCGTACGTTTTTAGGCTGCATTTCTAGCGCGGCGGCGGACAAATCCCAACAATGCCGTTAATGCTGCAGGAGTTACGCCAGATATTCGCGCCGCAGCACCAAGCGTCGTCGGGCGCGCTTCTTCGAGTTTTGAGCGGATTTCATTGGACAAACCGCCAATTGCATTAAAGTCGATGTCCTCTGGAATGAGGAGAGATTCATCATTTCTGAAGGCACGGATATCAGCTTCCTGGCGATCCATATAGCCAGAGTAAAGTCCCATAATTTCAATCTGCTCGGCAATTGCCGGAGAAAGGCCAGATAGCTCTGGCCAAAATTCGGCAATGCGCCTCATGTTCATGTCTTTATAACGAAGAATTTCTATGACATTTCGCCGCACGCCGTCTTGATTTATTTTAAGCCCAAGGCTGGCCAGTTCGTTCGGCGTCTTGTTTAGCGACTGCGCCAATTCAATTGCTCGATTGAGCTCTGCTGACTTTTGGGCAAAAGCTTTTTCGCGCATCACCGAAACGCAGCCAATTTCGACACCTTTTGGTGTCAGACGCTGATCCGCATTGTCGGCCCGAAGTTGCAGGCGATATTCGGCTCGGGACGTAAACATGCGATAGGGCTCACTGGTGCCAAGAGTGACGAGGTCATCGATTAACACACCAATATAAGCATCGGCCCGATCAATGATGATCGGATCTTGATCACCAGCGGCCCGCGCCGCATTGATACCCGCGACCAATCCTTGCGCGCCGGCTTCTTCGTAACCGGTTGTACCGTTTATCTGGCCGGCAAAGTAGAGACCAGGAACACGGTGGGTCTCTAAGGTCGGGTGAAGTTCCCGAGGGTCGACAAAATCATATTCGATTGCATAGCCCGGCTGAATCATTCGAGCATTTTCCAAGCCCGGGATGGTTTTCAACAGGTCCAACTGCACATCTTTCGGCAGGGAGGTTGAAATGCCGTTCGGATAAACCGTATCGTCATCAAGGCCTTCGGGCTCCAGGAAAATCTGATGGCGTTCGCGGTGGGCAAAGCGCACGACCTTATCTTCAATTGACGGACAATAGCGGGGACCGGTGCTGTCAATCTGACCAGAATACATCGGTGCCCGGTGTAAGTTCGCGTTGATTAATTGATGCGATGCAGCAGTGGTCTGCGTAATAAAGCAGGAAATCTGCGGCGTTGTAATCCGATCCGTCAAATAGGAAAACGGCACCGGCGGCGTGTCGCCAGGTTGCTCAGTCAGCTGAGACCAGTCGATGGTTTTGCCGTCAATCCGTGGCGGCGTACCGGTTTTAAGGCGGCCCAAGCGAAAACCCAAACGCTTAAACGTAAAAGACAGGCCAATGGCGGGTTGCTCATGTACCCGGCCAGCTGGAATTTTTACTTCACCAATATGAATGAGGCCGCGCAGAAACGTGCCGGTGGTGATGATAATTTTGGGCGCGTGCAGATCCGCACCATCGCCGGTTTTTAAACCCACCAATTGACCCTTTTCATCGAACAGGAGGTCTTCGGCAGAGCCGGCCTTCATCTCAAGATTATCTTGATGGGACAACAGATCAAATATGGCTTCGCGGTAGAGTTTGCGATCGGCTTGGGCGCGGGGGCCTCGGACGGCCGGGCCTTTACTTTGGTTGAGCATGCGGAACTGAATGCCGCCGCGATCAATCGCCCTGCCCATGATCCCATCGAGCGCATCAATTTCCCGCACCAGCTGACCTTTTGCCAAGCCGCCAATCGCAGGATTGCAAGACATCTCACCGATGGATTCCAACTTATGGGTAAGCAAAAGCGTCCGGGCGCCGATGCGCGCCGCAGCCGCTGCGGCTTCACTACCGGCATGGCCACCGCCAACGACAATGACATCAAATTTATTGTTTATGGAAACGGCTTCGCTCATAACGTTATTGGGTCTCTTTCATTAGGCGCGGGAATGTAGGGGGGCTGGCCTAATAAGTCAATTGAAGACATCGACATATATGCGGGTAATTGAAACTATATAAATACTACCCCGAATCGAAATCAATATGCTGTGTTACTCATTTATATAGACATATATATAGAGAGTGTGTTTCACGTGAAACATTATTGGCGATTTAAGCGATTATTTGCCAATACAGAATTCTTTAAAGATAATATCCAATACATCTTCAACATCAACGCGGCCAGTAATCCGTCCAAGTGCGCGTGCCGCTAAACGCAAATCTTCGGCTTTCAGCTCGGTTTCCGGTGAATTCGGAAAACGTTTTAAATTTAAAAGACTGTCTTCAAGAGCCGAACGATGCCGCGTTCTCGTCAGTGCAGGGGAGGCGGATAAATGGCATCTTTCTCCGACTTCTCTCTTTAAAACTTCGAGCAGCGTATCAAAACCGTCACCTGTTTCAGCCGAAATCAAAAGATGTTCTGAGGTGACATCGCCCATTAAATCAGATTTATTGATAACGGTTACCGTGTCATCATCAATAAGGTCCATTGTTTTTTTGTCTTTATCAGGCCAGGTTGCGCCATCTAACACCGCCAATTTTAGATCGGCCTGATCGGCGCGTTCCTCGGCGCGGCGAACGCCTTCACTTTCAATATCATCCTGAGCCTCACGCAATCCAGCGGTATCGGCTAAAATAACCGGATAACCTTCCAATTCGAGATGAACCTCAATGACATCGCGGGTCGTTCCAGCATGTTCCGATACAATGGCGACATCGCGCCGCGACAATCTGTTGAGTAAACTCGACTTTCCAGCATTTGGCGGACCGATGATCGCGATATAGAGACCATCGCGTAAAATCTGGCCATGGCCTTTGTCGTCGAGATGTTCAGAAATTTCTGCCGTGATATCAGCAATTTGGGTGGCAACCTGCTCATGCAGCCCCGGCGGTAAATCCTCGTCGGAAAAATCTATCTCTGCTTCAAACAGAGCCATCGCTTTTAACAGCCTCTCCCGCCAATCATCGTAAATAAGGCCAAGATCACCTTGCAACTGGCGTTGGGCTTGGCGTCGTTGCGCCGCGGTCTCCGCGTTGATAAGATCGGCCAAACCTTCAGCAGAGGTCAGATCAAATTTACCGTGATCAAATGCCCGGCGGGTAAATTCACCGGCTTCTGCCAGACGCACATCATCAATTGCCGCCAAGGCTTCGGTAATTCCAGCAATGACAGCCCGGCCACCATGGACATGCAGCTCAACAACATCCTCGCCGGTAAAGCTCGCTGGCCCTGGAAAATATAGCGCCAGCCCATCATCCAGCACTTCTTCCGTTTTAGGATCAATGAGCTCCACCCGAGTGGCGCGCCTTGGTTCAGGCAATTGTTTTTTGCAAACTGCCCGAAGCGCATCCGTCGCAGACGGCCCTGATATCCGAAATACCGCAATGCCTGACTTCCCGGCGCCGCTGGCCAAAGCAAATATCGTTTGATTGTCTTGCAGACTATTCATAAAGCTAGGTATAGGCAGATGACTTTCGCCTGTCACGTTGTTTGACTATATTAATCCTTCACAGTTATTTGTTATATCGATTAAAACGATTCCAGAGTATCGCAGGAGATCCAAGTGACATCGAACCGCCTAGGTGAGGAAAGCAGCCCTTATCTCAAACAGCACAAAGACAATCCGGTTCATTGGCAATCGTGGGGTGACGAGGCTTTCCTAATGGCCAAAGAAAGTGGAAAACCTATAATGTTATCAATAGGTTATGCCGCATGCCACTGGTGTCATGTGATGGCGCATGAGAGCTTTGAAGATGACGAGACGGCAGCTTTAATGAACGAGCTCTACGTCAATATCAAAGTGGACAGAGAAGAGCGCCCGGATGTCGATAGCATTTATATGACTTCTCTGGCGATGATGGGCCAGCAGGGCGGCTGGCCATTGACGATGTTCCTGACACCGGAAGGCAAGCCCTATTGGGGCGGCACCTATTTCCCGCCAACTTCACGGTATGGTCATCCGGGCTTCTCCGATGTGTTGCGCGCGGTCTCCAGCCTTTTCCATGATCAGCGTGAAAAAGTAGACGCCAACATCGATGCCATATTAAACGGCCTCGCCAATCAAGCCGATCTTAGCCAAACTCAAGCAGCGGGTACCGGGCTACAATCAATCGCTGAAATTGATGCCGCGGCTGAGCAAGCGCTCTCAATGGTCGATTTTCAAAATGGCGGCATGACCGGCGCGCCTAAATTTCCGCAGCCGTCGTTTCAGGAAATGCTGTGGCGGGCTTATCTTAGAACCGGTAATGATCAATTCCTTGCCGCCGTTACAACCTCGCTTATCCATATGTGCCAAGGTGGAATTTACGATCATCTCGGCGGCGGTTTTGCCCGCTACTCGACCGACGCGATTTGGCTGGCGCCGCATTTTGAGAAAATGTTGTACGATAACGCCCAGCTTCTCTATGTGATGACTTTGGTTTGGCAAAAAACGAAATCGCCCTTATTTGAAATCAGAATTCGGGAAACCATCGATTGGGCGCTCAGGGAACTTCGCCTGGAAGGCGGCGCCTATGCCGGTACACTCGATGCAGACAGTCCGGACGCCGAAGGCATATCCCGGGAAGGGGCGTTCTACGTCTGGTCAGAAACAGATATTGATCAATTGCTCGGCGGCGATGCCCCCGAATTTAAAGACATCTACGATGTCTCGGAGTCTGGCAATTGGGAACACACAAATATCCTCAACCGCCTCAATACGCTCGATCTCGGATCAGACGCCGCCGAAAGTAAATTAAAAACCAGCCGCCAGATTTTATGGCAGGCGCGTGAAGATCGGGTACGGCCCGGCCTTGATGATAAAATTCTTGCCGATTGGAACGGTTTGATGATCGCCGCTCTAAGTTATGCCGGCGCTGTTTTTGACGAGCCCGATTGGATCAACGCCGCCAAAATCGCTTTCGATTTCATTCTGTCAGACATGAGCAATGGCCCGCGTCTCAAGCATAGCTTTTGTAAAGGTGAGGCCAAAACAGCTGATATGCTCGACGATTATGCCTGCATGATCAAAGCGGCGCTGCAGCTTTATCAGGTCACGGGAAGTCAGGCCTATCTCGATCAGGCGATAATCTGGGCTGACACCTCGAAAGCACATTTTTGGGATGACGCAGGGGCCGGATATTATCTCTCGCCAAATGACGCTCATGACCTAATTGCCCGCACGCGCACTGCGTTTGATAATGCAACGCCGTCCGGCAATGGCGTCATGGCGGAAAATTTGGCGCGATTGTTTTACCTCACGGGCGTGCCACATTACCGCGATCAGGCAGACCAATTGATCAATGGCTTCACCGCAAAAACACCCAACCAAGGCGCAAATATGCCAAGCCTCCTGGCTGGGTTTGAAACACTGGCAACAGGATTACAGGTTGTCATTATTGCAAAAGAAAATGAAGGTACTGATCTCGCCAGAACAGCGATCAATTGCGGCGATCCCAATCTCATTCTCGCCTGCCTAACGCCTGAGATCGAACTGCCCGCCGATCATCCGGCAAAGGGCAAAACGCAAATCGATAGCCAGCCAACCGCCTATGTTTGCCGAGGTCAAACCTGTGGTCTGCCGCAAATAACTTCGGAAGGTTTACTGGAAGAACTTTCCCAAACTTGATACCTGGTTATCTCAGGTTTAAATTCTTGCCATGCCGTTTATAACTTTACAAAGCCCCACCGGGCCATTGACCATTTTTGAAGAAGCAGGCGAAATTATTGTCGTTGAGTGGGGTCGCGCCTCAGACAGCACTGAAACACCGCTACTTTTAAAAGCAAAACAACAACTCGAAGAATATTTTGCCGGAGAGCGCGAAGTTTTCGATTTGCCGCTTAGACCAGAGGGCACAGATTTTCAACAAGCCGTTTGGCAAAAAATGCTCGCGATACCCTACGGCGAGATTAAAACTTATGGCGATTTGGCAAAATCTTTGGGCAGTCATGCCCGCGCTGTCGGCGGTGCATGCGGCAGGAACCCACCTCGCAAATTATGGAGCATAAGTCTCAAAGCAACCAAAGAATCAAAAGTTTTTTTTAACTATGATTCTCTCGTACAACATGAAAGAGGCGCGTCGCGTTTATAGGCGAGCGATAAAGCGAGGAGACCTAATTCGAGACCATGATGAGCAACTGGCGCGCCATATATTGAGACGCGCCAGTAATATGTGAGGAGGGTGCTCCCTAATTTCCCTCATTACGCTCCCACCTAACGGCGGTGCTACGGCGGGGAGACTCACCGTGTCGCCCACATAACATATTATATACCATATATGGTACCCATATGGGTACCATTACTGATATTTCT
>CAJXJM010000024.1 GCA_913054205.1 uncultured Rhodospirillaceae bacterium | reverse complement strand
CACCGAGACGCGGCCCGGTGGCGGCAATTCAGGCACCGGACGAATGTCATTTTTAACAGCCCATAATAGCGCGCTTAAACCGGCAGGTTTTGGTCGTAACAACTGCGGAAAGAAAACCTCACGGCGGCCAACCTTGATACCGAGATGATGCAAGACGCCATAATCTTTTTTCTCAAGCGCCTTTAATTGTTTGGCGGCTTGGCGTTTGTTCAAGACGCCGCCGCCTTCGATCAATTGAAATACCAGCCCGCGCACGGCACCAGTTAACTCTCGGTCGCGGGCCTTTAAGAGAGGTTTGAGGTTGTGTGCGATATACCCATCGAGCCACTTTTGCAGGCGCTGTTCAATTTTATCTCGAACCGGGCCTTCGAGGAGGTCGCTCGACAGGAACTTCACCTCCGGCTTTAACGCATCTGCACCGGCGGCAAGGCGCGCGACGATGTGCTCTTGGTCTTTAGAAATCCAAATCAGCTTACCGTCCGGCAGAAGATCAATGGCTTTGTCCTCAGCGCCAATCAACGCACTGGCTCGGCGTTCAACCTCGCTTGCCAACGCGCGGTACGCGGCTGCCGTCACTGTCCGCCCGGCGACATCGCTATCGGTGGCATCCGGCAAAAATTTAAAACCCTCGATACGGCCAACAAAATGGCCTTCAACCATGACATCGCCCTCTGCATTCACGGCAGATTGCAAATATTCTTTGTCCTTAAGTTTTCGCACCAAAACGGCTGTCCGCTGATCAACGAAGCGCTGGGTCAATCTTTCATGGAGCGCATCCGACAAATGGTCCTCGATCTCGCGCGTGCGCGCCTGCCAGCCTTCGGCATCCGCCAGCCAATCCCCCCGATGAGATATGTAGGTCCAAATACGAATATTGGCGATCCGATCGACCAGCGATTCTATACCACCATCGACCCGGTCAATGCGCGTGACTTCCTTTGCCATCCATTCTTTGTCGATTTCGCCGCTATCGCTTAAACTTTGATAGATATGCAACAGCAACCGAACGTGACTGCCTGTTACCTGTTTGCGAAAGTCCGGAATTTGACAGACATCCCAGAGCAAACGTACGGCGTCTTGAGTGATGGCCCGTTCTTTAACATCTGTCTCCCGCGCCAATTGGCCCAGCAAATTTTCGTCGCCGGGTTGGCGCACTTTAACCAAACCTTCTTGTTCCGGTCGGGCGCTTAAACTTTTGACCAAGTGATCCACCGAACGATAATCGAGACTGCTGACCCGCCATTGGATCTGCTTGATCGGGTCAAAACGATGGTTCTCGATCTGCTCGATAAGCACGATATCTATTTCAGGCGCATCGCCGGTGACACCAAATGTACCGTCGCTCATATGGCGACCGGCGCGGCCGGCAATCTGTGCCAATTCTTCCGCCCGCAAACTTCGCCGGAAGGTGCCATCGAACTTATTGAGCGCGGCAAAGGCAACATGATCAACATCCATATTAAGCCCCATGCCAATGGCATCGGTCGCCACCAGATAATCGACGTCACCGTTTTGGAACATCTCAACTTGCGCGTTTCGGGTACGCGGAGATAGCGCGCCCATGACGATGGCAGCCCCGCCGCGCTGACGGCGGATCAATTCGGCAATCGCATAGACATCGGCGGCGGAAAATCCGACAACAGCGCTTCTTGGCGGCAGACGCACTATCTTGCGAGCGCCGGCATAACTCAGCGTTGAAAACCGCGGCCGCGATATAAAATCAATGCCGGGGACAAGTTTTGCTAGGAGCGCGTGAATGGTCTCCGCCCCCATGAACATGGTTTCTTGGGTCCCCCTGGCGTGCAGCAAGCGATCGGTGAACACATGACCTCGGTCAGGATCGGCACAAAGCTGAATTTCATCGACCGCCAGAAAATCGACAGGCTTGGAAATTGGCCCACCTACAGGCATGGACTCGACCGTGCAGAAAAAATACTTGGCGTGACTCGGAATTATTTTTTCCTCGCCGGTAATGAGAGCAACTTGGCGGGCACCTTTTATCGCCACCGCGCGGTCGTAGTTTTCGCGCGCCAGCAATCGCAACGGAAAACCAATCATGCCACTGCCATGCGCCAGCAAACGCTCCATCGCGAGATAGGTTTTCCCCGTATTGGTCGGCCCCAGGACCGCCGTCACCCGCGCTTCAAGAGTTGATATTTGCATGGCCCAAAGATCGGTCTAAAACCTGGCGGATGCAAGAGAGATTTAACACATGTGTTGTGTCGACCGGTTGAGGTGGCAACCCATGGAAGACATTGAAAAATTACGAAAGGTCATGAAATAGCCTGATCTAGCCAACATATTCGAAGATCAATTTAATGTACTGTAGCGGCAATATCTGCGGCCACAAAATACTCAAATTCGGCGTTAACAGTCGGAATTTCCATACCTAAAATTCTATCGTCTGAATCGCGAAATATATAGCCGCCATCAATGTAGCCGTGCTCAGACCGACTGTGGGGATGATCGATCAATGTCGCCTCGAAGATGTTTTCACTTACGGCATTAAAGTTGAACATTATCAGGTACTCCTATTCTTCACGGAATTACGCCAATGCGATTTCCTATAATTTTAATTTTATGTCCCTTTGAATCAAAATAGGTTTCTGAGATGTTTCTGTGATGAAAAATCTTGTTAAGCGTCAGAATTCACTCAATAAATTCAGAGTATGATGGTTCATGAAATGTGTTTTGGGGGATTGGAGATCAATGTTCGGCGGTTTTAATAGTGCCAATCGGCCAAACATTGTAGACCTGCGTCAAGCTCGCTAAACAGGTGATTAGGATTGGAAATTTGCGACGATCTAAAGGCAGCTTTTGGCTACAAACAGACTCTTTGACCTTATGTGAATGATGCACTCTTTCGAGTGTATTGCAGACATCTATAGCCCTCCCCCTTGATGAGGGGGAAGACTAGATTACCTCGAAAATATTAAGCGTGTTTTAAGCTTCCGCTTCTAACGGGGCCTCCGGCAATTCAACCATCGACGGTTTCATTTTTTTGGTGCGTTTTTCGCGTGTTTGCCGCAATGATTTTTTGAGCTGACGGCGGACCGCTTCAAAGGCGTCGCGGATTGCTATATACACATCTTCATGGGCATGGTCATCGGGATCGCGATCTACCACGATTTCCTCTCCCGGTAAGGTCAAATCCACCCGGATATGATAGAGCGTCCCTTTTTTGTGCTGACGATGCGGTGCTTCGACAACCACCCGGCACGAAATTATTCGGTCGGTGTAGGTTTCGAGCTTTGCGACTTTTTCTCGAATTCTGTCTTCAACAGCATCTGAATGGGAAATATCTCGGAAGGAAATTTGTAAAGGTATGTTCATTGACCACTCTTTTCGTTATGTGACAACAGGTCGGATATAGAGTTCAATCCGATGATCACAATCGCCGATGGAGCGAACTCTTGATCCTTTGTTATTGAACATGATTTTTGGGTAAATTGCATTGATAATCGTCAAAAAAGTACCGCAAAACACCATATTCGTCAGAACGGGTCTTGCGTAACCCGCCTTATAGATACATATGAGGTCACGGAACCGAAATATCCAGTCCTTAAATAAAATTGTGATCGAGACTAAGAGAAAAAATGGCCAAAGAAAAAACCCAGAAAAAACCTGAAGAGAAGCTCGAGTTTCAAGCCGAGGTCGCAAAAGTCCTCGACCTGGTTATCCACTCGCTTTACAGCAACAAAGAAATATTTTTGCGGGAATTGATTTCCAACGCATCGGACGCTTGTGACAAGCTTCGCTATTTATCTCTCACCGAAAGTAATCTCATCGATGCGGGCACCGAATTTGCCATCGATATTTCTGTCAATCAAAAAGCCAAAAGCATCATCATCGCCGATAACGGCATTGGCATGAACCATGATGAACTGATCGAGAATCTCGGCACCATCGCGCGCTCCGGCACCACTGCCTTTTTAGAAAGCCTATCCGGCGACGAGAAAAAAGACGCAGATATGATCGGTCAGTTTGGTGTTGGTTTTTATTCTTGTTTTAGTGTTGCCAAAAAAGTTGAAGTCATCGCCAAGCGCGCTGGTGAAGATCAAGCCTGGCTGTGGACATCTGAAGGCGCTAGCTCCTTCACCATCACCGAAGCCGAACGGGATGGCCACGGCACGACGGTTACGGTCTACGTCGATAAGGACAATAAAGAATTTCTTGAAGAAATGCGCATTCGAAATATTGTCAAAACATATTCCGATCACATTTCAATTCCGATCAACATCGCGATTGATAAAGACGGTGAAACTTTTGTCGATCAGATCAATACCGGCTCGGCGATCTGGACCCGCGGCAAATCTGATATCACCGAAGAACAATACAAAGAATTTTATCACCATGTCGGCCATGTCTTTGACGATCCTTGGCTAACGCTCCATAACAAAGTCGAAGGCAAAATCGAATATACAAATTTGCTTTATATTCCCTCTTCGAAACCCTTCGACTTGATGAACCCTGAGCGCAAACACAAAGTGAAGCTTTATGTGAAGCGCGTGTTTATCACCGATGACTGCGAGGATTTGATGCCGGGCTATCTGCGCTTTGTGCGGGGTGTGGTCGATTCAGAAGATCTGCCGCTAAACGTCAGCCGCGAAATGCTCCAGCGCAATATCTTGGTGGCGCATATCAAAAAAGCTTTGGTAAAGCGAATATTCTCGGAGCTTAAAAAGAAAGCGACCAAAAAGCCGGAAGAATATGCAACTTTCTGGGAAAACTTTGGTGCGGTGCTCAAAGAAGGTCTTTATGAAGATCACGAAAACCGCGAAATACTGCTGGAACTCGCGCGTTTTAATCCAACCGGCGCGGACGGGCTGGTCAGTCTCGCTGACTATGTCGAGCGCATGAATGAAGGCCAGCAGGAAATTTTCTATATTACCGGCGACGATCCCGAAACCTTGAAATCCTCGCCGCAAATCGAAGGCTTTAAATCCCGCGGCATTGACGTCTTGCTGCTCACCGATCCGGTTGATGAGTTTTGGCTATCAATGGTCGGCCTTTATAACGAGAAACAATTTAAGTCTGTCACCTCCGGCGATATCAATCTCGGGGATATCAAAAGCAGCGATGACGCTGAAGAGCCAAAAGACAAACCGCAAGCCGGAGATGATGCGGAGATCGCAAAACTCATACTTGCCTTTAAAGAAGAGCTTGGTGACGCTGTCAAAGACGTGCGTGCCTCCGACCGTCTGACCGACAGCGCGGTCTGCCTGGTCGCCGGGGAAGGCGATATGGATTTGCATTTGGAACGCATGCTCAAAAGCCAAGGCCACATGGATGTCCAGACCAGCACGCGGATTTTGGAGATCAACTCAACCCATGATTTGATCAAGCAGATTTCAAAGCTGACGGATGATCTCGCGAAAAAAGAAAATATCCAGAACATGGCGCATTTATTACTCGATCAGGCACGCATCATTGAAGGCGAAGCGGTCAGCGATCCGGCAGCTTTCTCGAAACGACTGAATGCGGCGCTGGCGAAGGGGCTGGTTTAGCAACATACACTTCCCCTCCCTTGATGGGAGGGGTTAGGGGAGGGTGTTCTATAAAAATGCCCCCTCACCCCGACCCTCTTCCACGAGGGGAGAGGGAGCTATTTTAGCGGTGCTTGCATGCTCAATCCCCCATCAACAACGACAGCACTTCCTCCGGGATAATTCCAGCGCGGATGCCTTTTGGTGAGTCGGGTGCTTTGACGGCCCAAACGCGCTTTTCCGTGCCTTCAACATGAATGACATCACCTTTAAGCACATTATGACGGACGATACCGACTTTACCGCTCCATTCTTCAACCCAGCTCTCGATAATAATGTCATCTTCCATCCGGAGAGGTGCCATAAATTTGGCCTGCGCATCGACCAAAGGAATGCCCGCGATATTATATTGCGGCCACATTTTGCTCCAATGCAATCCAACTTCATCAAACATGCTCTGAGTTGCGCGGTCGAACCATTCAAAATATTTTGGATAAAACACGATCTGTGCGTTGTCACAATCTGAAAACATGATACGCCGTGCTTGCTCAAACTTTTTCATAAAACTAATCTCACACCGATGGAAACAGGCGGGGTGACTGTTTGGCCCCCGAACGTTTAAAGTGTACTATCGCTTCATATTGGTCCACCCCTTTTTTACGGATAAATCGCATGGATATCGCAGATATAAAACCTGAACATTTTGGCTGGTCTGTTGAGGACCGTGTCGCCACCATTACCCTCAATCGACCGGAACTTAAAAACCCACTGACTTTTGAGAGCTATGCGGAACTCCGCGACACCTTCCACAAACTACAATGGATCGATGAGGTCAAAGTCGTTGTTATCACCGGCGAAGGCGGGAATTTCTGCTCGGGCGGTGATGTCCATGAAATAATCGGCCCGCTCACAAAAATGGATATGGACGGATTGCTAAATTTCACCCGCATGACCGGCGACCTTGTCAAAGCGATGCGAAAATGTCCGCAGCCGATCATTGCAGCGATTGATGGTATTTGTGCAGGCGCCGGCGCAATATTGGCGATGGCTTCAGATCTCCGCTACGGCACACCGGAAAGTGTCGTTGGCTTTCTGTTCACCCGCGTTGGCCTGGCGGGCTGTGATATGGGTGCCTGCGCCATGCTGCCCCGCATTATTGGTCAGGGGCGCGCCGCGGAGCTTCTTTATACCGGCCGGATGATGAGCTCAGAGGAAGCAGCCAATTGGGGTTTTTACAATGGTGTCGCCGAACCAGATGACGTTTTGGACACTGCCGTCACCCAAGCCAAGCGCCTCGCCAAAGGACCAACTTTTGCCCACGCCATGACAAAAAAAGCGCTCCACCAAGAATGGAATATGGGTGTCGATGAAGCGATTGAAGCAGAAGCCCAAGCGCAAGCCATTTGTATGCAGACCGAAGATTTCCACCGCGCCTATCATGCCTTTGTCGCCAAAGAAAAACCGGTCTTCGAAGGGAACTAGCCAAAACAACTCGGGAGAAATTTATTGGCAAAACTGGATAATAAAGTCGCCATCGTCACCGGTGCGGCTCAGGGAATTGGTGCGACCTATGCCAAAGCCCTCGCCGCGGAAGGGGCAAAAGTCGTCGTCACTGATGTGCTCGATTGTGCCCCCATAGCTGCCGAAATTGAGAACATTTGCCAAGGCTCAGAAACGCTGGCTCTTTCGACAGATGTAAGCGATGAAAAAGCAACCCAGGACATGATCGACGAGACGGTTAAGCGCTTCGGCACTGTCGATATCTTAGTTAATAATGCTGCCCTTTTCGGCACGGTTGCGCTCGGGCCTTTCGAAAATATAGATGTCGAAGAATGGGATCGGCTGATGGCGGTAAATGTTAAAGGACCCTGGCTCTGCACCAAGGCAGCCTCCCCTGTCATGCGCAAACAGGGCTCGGGTAAAATCATCAACATAGCTTCTGGAACTTTATTCAAAGGGTCTCCCAATTTATTGCATTATGTTTCCTCCAAAGGGGCCGTGTTAGCGATGACGCGCTCGCTATCGCGGGAATTGGGAGATGACGGCATTTGCGTAAATACCATCGCGCCCGGCCTGACCATGAGCGAGAATGTGTTGAACAGCGACCAACATATGCAGTACCGCGACGCCAATGCCGCAAGCCGTGCATTGAAACGCTATCAAACGCCGGAAGACCTCATCGGCGCCTTGGTTTTCTTAGCTTCCGCCGACAGCGACTTCATTACTGGACAATGTCTGGTTGTTGATGGCGGCTCGGTAAACAACTAGACGTTTAAGTCTCGGCTGTAATATATCGGTATCAACAAAAAAGGGGATTGACGCGAAATCCAAATAGGGATGAACTGTAAGAGATTTCGTTCACTAAAGAGGAGGTAACGATGTCAGTGCAAGAGAACTTTGACGAAAAGCGCCAACACAAAAGAGTTAAGGCACCAAATAGCGTTATCGCCATTATCAACGAAGAAGAAATAGAAACCACTCTGCTTGATGTTTCTGCAGGTGGTGCTGCGTTGGATCTTCGAGGTAATATTAAACCGGACGATTCGGTTGAATTAATGATTGAAGACGTCGGTCAATTAAGCGCTACTGTTTCAAGGTCGCTGGATGATGGTGTTGCTGTGCGTTTTGTCGATATTGATGATGAAGAAGAAATGCTTCTCGCCGATCTTGAACGCATCGATCTAGATATCAGAACCGAAGATTTTTAAGTTTCTTCAGCCTCAATTGGCTGTGTGACAGAATGGCTCAAATCGGATATTAGTTCCCCCCAGAAAACACGCGAGAAAACACGCGGGAGCGGGAACTAAAGACCATGCTGGAGCTATACAATACACCTCACTCAACATGTAGCCAAAAGGTTTGCATTTGCTTGTCTGAAAAAGACTTGGAATGGACTGATATCACGGTCAATTTGGCAATCAAAGAACACCTTTCCCCAAAATATTTAGTCTCAAATCCAAATGGCGGGGTGCCGACAATGGTCCGCGATAGCATAATTATTCTCGATGCGAGCGTTAGCACATAAGGAAAATTAGAATGACGGATATTTCCGCACTCATTGAAGATTTACAACAAAACTATGATGTCGAATTTTGGGGCAGCCTGTTGGACGACTATGACCAGCGGTTGGCTGAACTTCATAAGAATATTGACGGTAAAAAATATACGGAATGGGGTTTGGTGGCGCTCAAAGCCATTCAAGGAGATGCCGACGCGAAAGCCTTAATGGGGGGTGTTTTAGAACCGGGAAGCGAGGATAAAAAGATCGTCGATGAAATGGCGCTGCTGTATCTTGTTCAGCCTGTATTACGCCATTACATGTTCCGCGCCTCAAATCGCGCTCAGGAAATGGGACCGCCTGCATAAAGAAAAATATTAGCGGGCTAAAATCAGTCCGCAAACGGGAAATCTGCATTTTCATAGGGCCAGGAATAGCTGCGTACTTTTCTCTCGCCCGTATCAATGTCACCTTGCTGATGCAGTTGATAAGTCATATCAGTGACTTTCCCAACAAATTCATTGGTGACGGTTTGAAGAACTGAGGGATCGGTAATGTATTGACTGGAATACATCACAGCGGTGATCTTTTGAGAATTATCACCAACAAATCCAAATAGCATATTAATAAAATCATTGGGCGGCAGATAGGGCGGCACGACGGCAACGACTTCTTTCAAAACGGTATAGAGAAGATTTGGCACCAATTGTGTACGGCTGTCATGCTGTAGGGAACTGAGGACTATGCCAAAATATTTGGATCTCTCGTCGTCTAGATTTTCGACGACGTCTTTAATTATTTTATCATGCATGGGTCGGTACCGATTAAATTATACTGATACCTGGTAAATGGCGACAGAAAACCGATTTTCCACCCAAAAATGCGGTTTTTTGAAACTTATTAGACGTTTTTACGTGAATTTGGCAGAAATCTGGCCGAGGCCGGAAATATCCATTTCAACGATATTGCCGGTTTCGCCACCAGGCGATAACCATTGGCATTCGACCATACTGCCCAACAATACAAATTCGCCGGCTTTGAGCTCGCGGCCAAGTGAGTTCAGATTGTTGGCAAGCCAAGCAAGCGCGTTGAGCGGATGGCCCATAATATCGGACCCCTGACCGCGTCCTGCTTCTTCCCCATTGATGAATGTGCGGCCGATTACAGTGCCAAGGTCGATCTCTTGCCAGTCGATGATCTCGGGTCCCAACACACAAGCGCTTTGAAAAAAATCATCAACAATCAACGTTTCCGTCGACAATGTTTTAAAATCAGCATAGCGATCATCAACGAGCTCCATCGCCGCGCGGCAACTTAGCACAGCCTCTGCCACATCTTCCCGGCGATAAGGTTCGGTTTGAGCGGGCAAGTCTATTCCCATTGTCACGGCGATTTCACATTCAACGCCGACCCGGTTGAACCGCGTTTGAGGTATTTCGACATGATCAAAATGAGCGCATTTTTCCATTATCCCGCCAGAGCACGGATGATCAATCGACATGAATTTTTGCATAACCGGTGTCGTACAGCCGATTTTCCAACCAACCCGCGCGCCAAGTCCAGCCGCTGTTAATCCTTCATGAAGTTCGAACTGGAGTTGATAGGCCTCTCGTTCATCCTCGGGTGCATTTGGTGGCCTAAATCCAGGCCAAGCATCCGGGTCCAGTCGATTATCCACCAGCGACCGTAGGCTAGCCCGCATCATAAACCACTATTAACGTCATACATTTCACTAGAGGCTCCTCCAGTTGCAAAAACCACACTCAAATTTATCTTATTGTATAAATTTAAAGGTTTTTTTAACCGGTATAGCTCCACATTTGTTTTTTTAAAAGAACTAAGGGAATTTCGGCAGAAAATGAATGGCGCGCCCGGAGAGACTCGAACTCCCAACCTCCTGATTCGTAGTCAGACGCTCTATCCAATTGAGCTACGGGCGCGGAACGGAGGGGACACTATTCAAAACGCTCCGGTGTTTCAAGACATCTTTTGAAGTCTTTTTTAAGGCGTAAATCAATCTGATTTAGGGGGTTTTATTTTGATCTGGATGCTTTTACCCTTGCTTGTCAAATACAGGCACATTAAGTAATACTTGATAAGTTGAAGGGAGGCATGTTAATTCCTTCTACTAAAGCATTGATTTGTAGTATTGATTTAACTGAAGTTACCACAGAACATGGCTTATTTCTTTTGGGGCTTTTGTTAATTTGAACGGGGAAAAGCGGCGCGATGACCATTAAAATTAATCGTTCGATTGTTGTTAGCGCGACAGTCCTAATTACAGGCCTTCTTGCAGGGTGTTCTTTTTCATCTGATTCTCTTTTACCGTCATTGACGGGCGAAGATCCATCAGCAAGCAACACACAGCAAGCACAGGCTTCCACACCCCAGAGGCAGACCCAACCGGCACGAACTCAGAGGGCGACTCAACCTCCTTCAATGGGAACGTCAAAATTTGAACCTACAGGCGTAACATCGGGCTCCAACACAGGTACTTTCGTTGGGCAAAAAGCGATAGAGCTTCGAAATGAGCTCCGCCGACTGCAAAGCAATGTTTCTAAGAACAATGGTGCGTTACAATCTGTTCGCGGTAAAACAGTTCAGGATTCGCAGCGCTACCACGGTGCCGTTTCTGCAATCAATGCGCGGCTACAAGTTGGTACCACACCCGGTAACCCGGTGTTGGTTGAACAATTTAATCAAGCTCTGTCCGACCTTAAAAAAATCGGCGACGATATTAGCGATATGAATGTGCTGACAACGAATGTGACAGCAGACTCGACCTTGGCTGCTTTCCTTGCCGAAAACACCCGCGCCGCTTTCAGGCTTTCCGGTGCCATCGATGAAGACCATCAGCAACTCGCGATCCTCGAAGATGAAGTCAACCGCACAGTGGTTTTGATCGATCGTTTGTTAAAAGAGCTTTCTGAAGACATTCAACGCCAAACAAATTACGTCGCCACAGAGCGTAGCAATCTCAACACATTGTCCGCAGCCGTTAAAAGCGGTGAGTTAATGGGCTCCAGCCTTACCAACCGGGCACTAACCGCTGCTACAGCAGGAACGATTAATCGCCAGACAACACCACGCTCACTCGTTGGTCGTCGTCCGTTGGTTGTCATTCGATTTGATCGCGCTAATGTTGCCTATGATCAGGCGCTTTATAATGCCGTCAGCCGCAGCCTCGATCGTCGCCCGAACGCGACCTTCCAGTTGGTTGCCGTTGCGCCGGCATCTGGTGGCGCTGCCCGTGTAGCGCTTAATTCAAACAAAGCCCGCCGCAATGCAGAAAACGTCATGCGTTCGCTGCAACGGATGGGATTACCGCCGCAACGGATTGCGGTCTCCGCCAAAACCAGTCAAGCGGCTCAATCAAATGAAGTTCATCTTTATTTGAATTAAAGAAATCGAATATTCAAAGAGAGCCGGCGTATAAATCGCCGGCTTTTTTTTGATCAAAAAGAACCGGACAGCAATGAACAAACAAGGCCTCTCCCCGTCTGGATATTTTTTACTCATCGCCGTGATCTTGGGGTGGGGGACGTCCTGGCCATTTTTGAAAATTGGCCTCAGTGAAATTCCACCATGGACCTATCGCGGACTCATTTCACCGACAGCGGCGCTGTTTATATTTTCGGTTGGTCTACTCCTAAAACAAAACATGTCCGTGCCTAAAGGCCAATGGAAGCCGCTTATTCTAGCGGCCGTTTTTAATGTCATGATCTGGCATATTTTCAGCGCCTGGGGCATCCGCCTCCTCGCCTCAGGTCAGGCCTCGATCATCGCCTATACCATGCCGCTCTGGGCCGTGGTTTTCAGCATGTTTTTAAACAATGAACGCCCAACTCTTCAGCGCATTATTGGTCTCGCGCTCGGTCTCGTTGGCCTTGGCGCTTTGACCATTGGTGAGTTCGGTATTTTTACGCTCAAACCGCTGGGCACAATATTCATGCTAATCGCAGCGATTTCATGGGGCGTGGGTACCGCCATTCAAAAGCGCGTCAATTGGCAAATGTCAGCGACTGCCTTGGCCGGCTGGCAATTGCTGATCGGCGGATTGCCGATCACAATCATCGCTATATTTATTGAGCATGATCAGTGGCAGCCAGTATCTCAGGCTGCAATTTGGTCGACGATATTTATTTTATTGTATCCCATCATATTCTGCTGGTTCGCCTGGTTCCGGATTGTCAAAGAGGTGCCGGTATCCGTCTCCACCGTGTCGATCATGTTGGTGCCAATACTCGGAGTCTATAGTGGCAATCTTATTTTGGATGAACCGATTAGCTGGCGCGAAATTGGTGGCTTGCTACTCGTCTGTAGCGCCCTGGCATTGGTTTTATTACCGTCATTTGGGTTTGGAAAAAGCCGCAATTCTTAGTATCTTGAAATCATGACTCATTATGGGATCAAAATTCTTCGTCTGCTTCTCCTCATCTTGTTGATATCCGGCGGGGGACACATTTCACATGCGCAGAGCTCGATTGATCTCAAAAAAATCAATCTTCCGCCGGGGTTTAAAATTGGCCTATTCGCGCGTGTTCCAAACGCCCGCTCGATGGTTGTTGTATCCGAACATGACGCGGTATTTGTCGGCAACCGACGCGGCGGTAGTGTTTTTGTGGCTGTCGACAAAAATCGCGACGGCCGGGCAGAAGACGTGGCTCAAATTACTTCAGGTCTGGCGATGCCCAACGGCGTTGCCTGGAAAAATGGATTTCTTTATATCGCTGAACAGCACAGAATATTTCGCGTTCAAGTTCCAGACTTGAAATCCTTCGGGCGCCATCGGGTAGAAGTGATATTCGAAGATCTACCAAATAATAGTTGGCATGGCTGGCGCTATATTGCCTTTGACGAAGCTCAGCGGCTCCATGTGACGGTGG
>CAJXJM010000023.1 GCA_913054205.1 uncultured Rhodospirillaceae bacterium | reverse complement strand
GCCTGGTTATAAGCCTCGTTGCGCGCCGAATCTCTGATCATATCAAGGTGCCACCCAGGAATTTGTCGGCTCATCAAACTGTTCAACAGACCTCGCGCGGGTCCATGTTCAGGGGTTTTATCCAGAACGGTATTTAACGCTTCAACGGCATCTTCGAGGAAGCCCAGCTGAGACAACACCAAGGCAAGATTTACGCTCGCATCGAGATGGGATGGATTGAGTGCGAGTAATTTTTCATAGAACGACTGGGCATCTGTAAGTTTGTCCAGTTCAAATGAAAGGTTGGCGAGATTGTAAAGGGTATCTTGATCTTCGGGAAAATCATTTAAATACAGAGTATAAATCGCCGCGGCGTCATCCAAATTCCCCATATTTTTAAGCGCCTTGGCAAGATTGAACAATGCATCAAACCGCGTCGCATCCAATTTGACCGCCCGTTCAAAAGAATTGGCCGCTTCGCCATGACGTTGCAATCCAGCGTGGGCGAGTCCGAGACAAAAATGGTAATTGGGTTCTTCAGAAGATACTAAGGTGGCTTTTAATAATGGCTCCAGTGCCGCTTCAAAATTTTGAACCTCAAGCCGAACTATTCCTATCCAATATAAAATGTCTGCATTATCGGGTTTCTCTGCACTCAACTTTTCAAATATGGCTTCAGCTTCTTTGTGACGACCCGATTGCGCCAGTTCTTTGGCTTGATCGTAATGCTGTTCAAAGGTCAGCGTTTCCATGTATTTTTTTATCCGCTATTTCCCAAAGAACCGATTTGCCGGAGTGACATAGACGTCTTTAAATTCTGATCCAACATAGAGATTCTTATATCAGTTCTGCTCCGATCTGGCACGGAGTATTGGACCCACGATACGCGGCTTTGGAATAGGATTTAGATTTATTTGCTTTTCATTTTTCCTTGGAGGTTATCCATACGCTGGAGATTCCCTCGAGCAAGTCGGGCAGCCTCACTGTCAGGCGATAGCTTTATGATTTTAAGCCAGTCTTTTCGAGCGCCGGATCGATCCTCGAGCAGACGCCGCAAAATACCATGTTCGAGTAATGCTTCTAGATGATTGTTATCAATTGACAGAGCCAGATTGATATCAATCTCGGCGCTGTCTGATTGATCCAATTGGCGTTTGGCGCTCGCCCGAAACACCAAAGCGTCGACATAACGAGGAACCTCATCCAGGACATGGTTCATATCTTTCAAGGCGCGGGCAAAATCCTTCTGCAAGGCTGCCACCTGCGCGCGATCAACCAGCAATAAAAGATCTTTAGGATTGAGTTTGATTGCTGCCGTCAACACACCGACTGCCTGACTATATTTCCCGGCGAGCATCAAAGCCTGTCCGGCTTGGCCTAATATCACGGCCTTGAATTCCTTAGATGCGCGAATTTCCTGCGCCAATGCTTCAAGATGCTTTGCCGCCTCTTTATATTGCTTTAGCTCCAACAATGAGACCGCGAGGCAATGTTTTGCAGCATCGCCGCCGCCAACACCTACCCAAAAAATCGCAACATCAAAGCCTTTTTGCGGTTTGGTTTTGGCAAGCTTCATACACCGGGCATATTCTTTTTTAGCGTCAATCTCCTCAGCATTAACCGGCCACAAATAACTCAAGGAAAATGCGACAAATAAAAACAGAAGCTTGTTCATCGTGGTATCGTTTCGCTAGTCTAAAATAACTTCAACTTTGTGTAATCATAATGGCAACAGGTAAAAAAAGTCTTTTTTGTTTTGGCGCGGGATTTTCGGCGAAAATTCTGGCGCGCCGGCTCCTTAAATTGGACTGGACGGTCTACGGCACCTACCGCGAGGCCGATGACGCGGCGGCGTTGAAAGCCATGGGTTTAGAGCCCGTGAATTTCGAAGATGCGGAGACCGAACTGGAAAGCGCGACCTGCATTATATCTTCGGTTCCCCCGACTGAGGACGGCGACCCTGTTTTGGCGCGATATGAGGACCAACTTAAAAAATGCAGCCCGGACACATGGATCGGCTATCTCTCAACAACCGGCGTTTATGGTGATACCGGCGGCGCTTTGGTCGATGAAACTTCACCAACCAATCCGTCCAATGAGCGCTCTCGTTGGCGCCTCCTGACCGAAAAACAATGGCAGAGTCTATCAGCTCACATTTTTAGGCTCGCCGGTATTTATGGGCCGGAACGCTCCTCAATCAATCGACTGCGAGCCGGCCTCACCCGGCGCATAGACTACCCTGGCCATCTTTTTTCGCGCATTCATGTCGATGATATTGCGCAATCCATCACCGCCTCAATCGAACACCCTAATCCCGGCCAAATTTACAATCTGTGCGATGATAAACCTGTCGAACAACAAGAGGTTGAGACATATGCCGCAGGCTTGCTCGGGATTGACCCACCGCCATTAGTCCCCTTTGAAGAAGCAGTGAAAGACATGTCGCCTTTGGCCAAAACTTTTTGGCAGGACAATCGCCGTGTTGATAATGCTAAGATCAAAATAGAGCTCGGCGTTGAGCTTTTATTTCCAACCTACCGGGAAGGCTTAGAGGCTATCTACAAGGGCGGAGACGGTTCGGGTTAAACGCGCCAGATCAGCATCTTCGCTGAGCCGGTGATCGCCATTTTTAATCAACGTAACTTCGACATCCTCGGAGCGCAATTTTTCCTGAATGGTCAGGGCCGTCTGCCACGGCACAGATTGATCATTAAGGCCGTGCAGCAATCGCACCGGACAATCGAGCGGGATTTCCTCTCGCAGGACCAGATGTTCTTTTCCATCATCAAACAATGCTTTTGTAAACGTGTAATCATCTTCAAATTCACTCGGCACAACAACAAAACCATTTTCCTCAACCTCTGCCATTTGCTCTGCTGTCAGTTCCTGGCGCAATAAGTCTTCGGTAAAATCAGGCGCCGCCGCAATGCCGACCAATCCGGCTATTCGTTCCGGGCGTGTGCGAGCGGTGAGCAGCATCATCCAGCCGCCCATTGATGAGCCGACTAATATTTGAGGCCCTTCTGTCAATTCATCCAGAACCGCTAATGCGTCTTCTGCCCACAGGCCTATGGTACCTTCGGCAAACTCACCGGAAGACTGCCCATGTCCTTGATAGTCAAAGCGCAGAAATGCCAGTTCGCGTTCACGGGCCAACTGTTCCAGCGCCAATGCCTTGCCGCCTGTCATGTCCGACATAAATCCGGTCATAAAAATAATGCCCGGCAAAGAATTGGATGAAGAACCCGCGACCGCGTGGTAAGCAATGGAAGCACCGGAGGCTCGTGCTAAAATCTGGTGCGACTGATCAGGCGACGTGGTATCGTTTGACATCAGTTCTCCATGGAAGAGAAATAGTTAGATAAATCAACATTGTATCCGCTTAGGTAGGCTTTTAATTTGAACACCGACAATAACATTGAAAATACTGAAGCGAAAAGCCCGGCAACGGAACCTGACCCTGAGAGTAACATTGACGGTGATGATCCGCGCCTACCGACGGTCATGCAAGTATTGCCGGAGTTGCTGACCGGCGGCGTCGAGCGCGGCACAGTAGACATAGCCGCTGCCATTGTTGAAGGCGGCGGTCGATCCATCGTCGTATCTGCCGGCGGTCCGATGACCCATGAGCTGAAACGTGTAGGTGCCGAGCATTTCGAGCTTCCCGTCGCCAGTAAAAATCCATTTGTCATGCGACAAAACATCCGGCGTCTCGTCGAATTGGCGAAGCGCGAAAAAGTAGATATCATCCACGCGCGATCACGCGCACCGGCATGGAGTGCCTGGTATGCCTCTCGGCGCACCGGCACCCATTTTGTCACCACCTTCCATGGCACCTACGGCCACAGCAATTGGTTTAAACGGCGCTACAACGCAGTTATGACAAAAGGTGAGCGTGTTATCGCGATCTCAGATTTTATAGCCGGCCATATTCGTAAAGTTTACAGCGTTCCGTCTTCAAATATTCGGGTCATTCCGCGTGGCATTGATCTCGATAAGTTTGATTCTAACAACGTCAGCCAAGAGCGCGTGATTAAGCTCGCCAGTGAGTGGCGTCTTCCAGATGACAAGCCGATTATATTATTGCCGGGTCGATTAACCCGGTGGAAGGGTCAATCCGTCTTTATAAAAGCGATCAAGGAGCTTGGGCGCTCAGACATACAATGCCTCATGGTCGGTTCTGATCAAGGTCGAGAAGACTATCGACGTGAATTGGAGCATGAGATCAAACACCATAAAATGGAAGATATAATTCATGTCGTTGATCATTGTGATGATATGCCGGCAGCTTACATGCTCACGGATGTTGTCGTTTCGGCCTCGACCGATCCCGAAGCATTTGGCCGGGTGGTTGTTGAAGGTCAAGCCTTGGGCCGACCGGTAATCGGCACCAATCATGGCGGTTCGAAAGAAACCATTGTTGACGGGGAAACCGGTTGGCTGTCGGAACCCAATGATCCCAAATCAATGGCCGAAGCCATCGCAAAAATACTCAATCTAACAGAAAAGCAACGGATCAAAGTGTCGGAAAAGGCGATTAGTCATATCCGCGAGAACTATTCGAAAGAGGCGATGTGCGCAAAAACGCTGGATGTATATAACGAACTCATCACGGGTGATTCCGACTTACCGTGACTGAAACGACATCAAAAATTCTAGTCATTAAATTAGGGGCCTTAGGTGATTTCATTCAGGCAGCCGGACCCTTTGCCGCCATTCGCCGCCATCATAGCGATGCGGAAATAACGCTCCTGACCGCGCCGGCATTTTCGGATTTTGCTCAAGCTTCCCCGTGGTTCGATAATATCGAGATTGATACCCGACCGGGTGCTCTGCAAATTGGCAAATGGTTGGATTTAAGAGGATGGCTCCGCAGTAACAATTTTTCCCGCGTTTACGATCTTCAAACCTCGGACCGCAGCGGATTTTACTACAAACTTTTTTGGCCGGGCTCAAAACCTGACTGGTCAGGTATCGCGCCTGGCTGTTCCCATCCGCATACCAATCAAAAACGAGATTTAATGCACACCGTTGAACGCCAACAGGAACAATTGTCGATGGCGGGTATTGCCGGTGTTGAAGCGGGAAATTTTTCCTGGATCGATACGGACATAAGCAGATTTGGCTTACACGAAAGATTTGCTTTGTTTATCCCCGGCGGTGCCGCCCACCGGCCTGCCAAACGCTGGCCGATAAGGCATTACCAAGACATCGCCCATCATCTCGCCGGGCTTGGCATTCAGCCGGCTCTACTGGGCGGTAGGGAAGAGGCGTCCCTTCTGGAAGATATCGCGGTGGCTGATCCTTTGTGTAAATCCCTCGCTGGCAAAACTACGATCCATGAGTTGTTTGCTCTCGCCCAAAAAGCAGAGGTCGCAATTGGAAATGATACCGGCCCGATGCATGCGGCTTCGGCCAGCGGTTGCAAAACAATCGTGCTGTATTCCGCTGAGTCTGATCCAGCGCTCTGCGCCCAGCGGGGTCCGGATGTGACCATCCTCCGAGAGGGTGATTTGTCTGATATCGCAACCGACCGAGTCATTGAACTTTTGACACCTGAAATGAAGCAGAATCAAACTTGACAGTGAGTTAAAACCAACTACATTCCGCGCCTACTTGAAATCCATGAGAAACCCACAGAAACAGCAGAGTTTGCAGAAAATAAGATGGTAAAATTAACACTTCCGGATGGCAGCATTCGTGACTATGACGCACCCGTTTCAGGCGCGGATGTGGCTGCTGACATTGGCCCCGGTCTGGCCAAAGCGGCTTTGGCAGTTCGCATCAATGGCGAGATGAAAGATCTGTCGCTGATGATCGAGGAAGACTGCGAATTTTCTATTGTCACGGCCAAGGATGACGACGCGCTCGATTTATTACGTCACGATGCTGCGCATGTGATGGCGCAAGCCGTTCAAGAACTTTTTCCCGGCACGCAAGTCACCATCGGACCATCCATCGAAAATGGCTATTACTATGATTTTGCCAGAGAAGAGCCCTTTTCGACGGATGATTTTGAGTCCATCGAAAAGAAAATGGCTGAAATTGTCGACCGCGATCTAGAATTTGTCCGCGAAATTTGGGACCGCGAAGTTGCCATCAAATTCTTCAAAGAAAAAGGCGAGGCCTATAAAGCTGAATTAATCGAAGCCATTCCAGAAGGTGAGGAAGTCTCGATATACAGACAAGGCGATTGGATCGATCTCTGCCGCGGCCCGCATTTGCCGTCGACCGGCAAACTCGGCAAACATTTTAAATTGATGAAACTCGCAGGCGCCTATTGGCGCGGCGATTCTAACAATGAAATGTTGCAGCGCATCTATGGCACGGCATGGGCGGACAAAAAGCAGCTTAAAGCTTATCTCCACATGCTGGAGGAAGCTGAAAAACGCGATCACCGCCGCCTCGGCCGCGAAATGAATTTGTTCCATATTCAGGAAGAAGCGATTGGCTCGGCCTTCTGGCACCCCAAAGGGTGGCAACTTTACCGGACGGTGCAAACTTATATGCGGAACCGATTAGATAAAGCCGGATATGTCGAAGTAAACACGCCGCAATTGGTCAACCGGTCCCTCTGGGAAGATTCAGGTCACTGGGAAAAGTTCCGGGACGCTATGTTTGTCACCGAGGCCGAGGATAAAATTCTCGCCATCAAACCAATGAACTGCCCCTGCCATGTGCAAATTTTTAAGCACGGCACCAAGAGCTATCGAGACCTACCGCTGCGTATGGCGGAATTTGGCTCCTGCCACCGGAACGAGCCATCCGGGGCTTTGCATGGACTGATGCGTGTTCGGGCATTTGTGCAAGATGACGCTCATATTTTTTGCACAGAAGATCAAATCACAGAAGAGACAAAAATCTTCTGTGATCTGTTGATGAGTGTTTACAAAGATTTTGGCTTCGAAGAAGTCGTCATTAAATTCTCCGACCGCCCAGAAGTTCGCGCCGGTGATGATGCGACTTGGGACAAAGCAGAAGGCGCACTTATCGAAGCCGTACAGGCAGCGGGTTATGAATATGATTTAAATCCCGGTGAGGGCGCTTTTTATGGGCCAAAACTCGAGTTTGTTTTGCGCGATGCAATTGGCCGTGACTGGCAATGCGGCACGCTGCAAGTAGATTTTGTCCTGCCGGAACGCTTGGATGCGGCGTATGTAGGTGAAGATGGTGAAAAACATCGCCCTGTTATGCTGCACCGCGCCATCTTGGGATCGTTTGAACGCTTCCTGGGCATTCTGATTGAGAACTATGCCGGACGCTTTCCGTTCTGGCTGGCACCCCTTCAAGTGGTCGTTGCGACAATTACCGATGAGGCCAAGCCCTATGCTGAAAAAGTGCTAAAAGCGCTCAAAGAAGCCAGATTGCACGCTGAAGCCGATCTTCGCAACGAAAAAATTAATTATAAAGTCCGCGAGCATTCTGTGGCAAAAGTCCCGGTAATCCTAGTGGTTGGGGGCCGAGAGGCCGAAGAAAACACAGTTGCCGTCCGGCGTCTTGGCGGAAAAGATCAAGAAATTCTTGCGCTTGAAACAGCAATTGCTAAACTGCGTGAAGAAGCCGTTATTCCAGGCAGTTGATAATTCATCAATAAGGCCAATATAAACGGTAACATAGTTGAGGAGAAAGACCTTCAATATCCAAAGGGTGCAGCATTGATAAAATATGCAATTTACGGACCCCCCGGAAGGCGAGGGCCTGTAAAAGGAGCAAAATAGGATCGCACGTCCACCCTTTAACGCCACCCCATCCAAAGAGGGTCCGGCAATTAACGAAGACATCGCGTCAGATGAAGTTCGGCTAGTACTTGCCGACGGCGAAATGGCCGGTGTTGTTTCCAAACAAGAAGCTATAGATCGCGCCGTTGATGCAGGCCTGGATTTGGTTGCAATATCACCAAATGCTGACCCGCCGGTTTGCAAAATTCTGGACTACGGCAAATATAAATACGAGGCCCAGAAGAAAAAGAACGAAGCCAAGAAAAAACAAAACGTCATCGTCGTCAAAGAGATCAAGATGCGCCCGGGCATTGAAACCCACGACTATCAGGTCAAACTGCGCGCGATGAACAAATTTATTGGCGAAGGCGACAAAGTTAAAGTGACACTGCGCTTCCGTGGCCGAGAAATGGCCCACCAGGAATTGGGCGGCAAGGTTTTGGACCGAGTTCGCGAAGACATGGATGATGTGGCGAAGGTCGAACAGTTCCCCAAAATGGAAGGTCGTCAAATGACGATGGTGATCTCACCGAAGTAAACGTCTTACGCCTTAAAAATATTGAAAAGCCGGTTCCTAACCACTTAGGCCGGTTTTTTTAATGAAAAAGGCAATATTTTAGAAATTCAAAGCCAGAGAACTAATTTCGCGTAGCTCCCGGAGGCATTCATTAAACTCTATTCGGGGAATTTGGTGCCGACTATTTCTGCCAGCATGCTTGCAATCCGGGTCGCCCGGCGGATGTCTTTGACCGTCTTCTCCGAGGATGTGCCCCGGGGTCTGATATTCTGTCTCATTCATAACTCCTATGGCGTTACGATGAGCCAGAAACTCTCTCTTATCAAATAAGACTAGCTGGTGCCATAGGCGCTGACGTTAGACACACCTACCATTAAACTAGGCATGATTGTTAAAGATTTCAATCTAAGTATCTGACTTGATTAACATATTATTCGATCATCCAATATTCTTTTGCGGTAAGGCGAGCACAATCAACCAGGATAAAGCCAAAAAAACCAACGCAGCAACCAGGCAGACGAAAATGCCGCCAAACTGGTAAGCAAGGCCCGAGATTAAGGTGCCGGCAAGACGTCCCCCCGCATTGGCCATATAATAGAATCCCACATTTAGCGCGATTTTGTCAGCATCAGAATAGGCTAGAATTAAAAAGGAATGGATTGAAGAATTAATCGCAAAGACAAATCCAAAAAACACCAGCCCAATTAAAAGAGATTGTGCCGGATGAAAATTAAAATGCAGTGCCACAGATATCGCAGCCGTCACACCAATTAACAAAATCAACCATGCGCGCGCCGAGGCACCATCAACATTTTTGCGCAGGATCTTTGGAGAAATGGATTGAATGAGCCCGTAGCCAATTACCCATGCTGCCATATATGTGCCGATGAGGGTATGAGACCAGCCGAGTTGATCAGCTAGGAAAAGCGGCAGGCCGACAACAAACCAAATGTCGCGCGCGCCAAAAAGAAAGAACCTGGCACCAGATAAAATATTGATGGCCGGAGTTTTTGAAAATATGCCGGAGAGTTTCACTTTCTCTTTTGCTTTCCCGAGATCGCCGGTCATCAGAACCAGAACCACGGCGAGCGAAATTGCAACCGCCGCCGCCATGCCATAGAGCGCGTTCCCATAGCCAACCCAGGCCAGCAAGACACCTCCCAGAAAAAAACCCACACCTTTGAGTGTATTTTTTGAGCCCGTCAGCAGAGCAACCCATTTAAAGAGTTTTTCATGCGCATCATCAGCAACAAGCAATTTCACGGCACTTTTGGAGCTCATCTTGGTGAGGTCTTTGGCGATCCCGGAAAGGGCTTGCAGCCCCATAACAAATGCTACCGCTTGCCAAACCGACCAGGCGGCATTGAAATTGGCGAGCGCTGATAAAGCGATAACCTGAAGACCGAGCCCGAAAAATAGCGTGATTTTCAAACCATATCGGCTGCCGATCCAGCCACCGATGAGATTGGTTACAACACCCGCCAACTCATAAAGCACAAAAAGCAGGGCAATCTGAAAGGCGTCATAGCCGAGTTGGTAGAAATGCAGCAGCACCAACATGCGGAGCGCGCCATCGGTAAGCGTAAACACCCAATACGCGCCGGTGACCAGAGCGTAATTCTTGAGTGGATTAGAGTCTCTTCGGCCAAAGCCATTTATGTCTATTTTCGCCGTCATATTGGCATTTGTTTAACATGTGTTTTCCAGAGATGATATGAAACTTTTTTGACAGTTTTAGAGGCCTAAAAAACCATCCAAATTTGGGTGGAAACACTTGCATTACACTCATTAGGTCGGTATAACCCGCGCTTCATTGAGCGGTCTGGTGGAAAAGTGAATTCCAGGCATACCTAGCCGCTATAGAGAAAAACACCTGATAAATTTTAATCAGGGCAGAAAAAAGGAAAGAAAATGCCAAAACTGAAGACAAAGTCGAGCGCCAAAAAGCGTTTTCGCACCACAGCTTCCGGCAAGGTCCGGGGCAATCCAGCTTTTAAACAGCATTTCCTACGCCGCCGTCCGCAAAAAATGAAGCGGAACACACGCGGTACAATGATCATGGCAGACGTGGATGCTAAAAAAATCCTGTCATTCATGCCATATAGTCGGGGGAAATAGAGATGTCACGTAGCCAAGGTAAAGTTGCTAGTCGTACGCGGCGCAAAAAAGTCATCGCTCAGGCCAAAGGTTATAGAGACCGCAATAAGAACAATTTCCGTATATCTAAGCAGCGGGTCGAAAAGGGGCTGGAGTATGCCTATCGTGACCGCCGAGCTAAGAAGCGGAGTTTCCGTGCATTATGGATTCAGCGTATCAACGCTGGTGCCCGTTTGCATGGCTTGAATTATTCTCAGTTCATGAACGGTTTGAAAAATGCCGGCATCGATCTAGACCGTAAAGTCCTCTCCGATATTGCTATTCATGAGCCAGAGTCGTTTAGAAGCTTAGTTGAACAGGCCCAGGCCGCCCTCGACAAAGCTGCTTAACAACTTAATTAATTGCAGATTTAAAAAGGGGGCGGCCCAAAAGGCGGCCCCCTTTTGCTGCCAAAAGTACAAAAACACTATAAACTCGACAAATAATTTTCAGGTTGGTTGAACAATGGATAATTTGGACGATCTAAAATCAGAACTCGCGGGCATGATCACCGATGCGACCGATATGCACGCGCTTGAACAAGTGCGTGTTTCAGCGCTTGGTAAAAAAGGTCAAATCACAGCCTTGATGAAGGGCCTTGGAGCCATGGACCCGGAGGCGCGCAAATCCGCCGGCCAGGAGCTAAATCTCCTCAAGCAGGAAATTACCGATCTGATTGAAGCTCGAAAGTTCGATCTTGAGAACGCCGGCTTGGATGAACGCCTCGCCAAAGAAAAAATTGATATCACCTTACCGATCCGCCCGGAAGAGCACGGCACAATCCACCCGATTAGCCAGACCATTGATGAACTGGTTTCGATCTTCGGTGAAATGGGCTTTGTCGTCGCTGAAGGTCCAAATATTGAAGAAGATTGGTATAATTTCACAGCCCTCAACATCCCGGTAGATCACCCGGCGCGCCAGGAACACGACACGTTCTATGTTAATGCCGAGAAAGAAGAGCAGCGCATGGTGCTACGCACCCACACCTCGCCGGTGCAAATTCGAACCATGCAGTCACAGGAACCACCAATCCGCATCATTGTGCCGGGCCGCACCTATCGCTGCGACCATGACGCAACCCATTCGCCAATGTTCCACCAGATCGAAGGCTTAGTGATCGATGAAAAAACCCATATGGGACATCTCAAAGGCTGCCTGATTGAAATGTGCCGCGCTTATTTTGGAATTGATGAACTGCCGGTTCGTTTCCGCCCGTCTTATTTCCCCTTCACGGAACCTTCCGCAGAAGTTGATATCGGCTGCTCTTTTGAAGGCGGTACTTTGAAAATTGGTAATTTCGACGATTGGCTTGAAATTCTCGGCTCCGGCATGGTCAATCCAAACGTGCTTGAAAATTGCGGCATCGATTCCACCAAATACCAAGGCTTTGCTTTTGGCATGGGGATCGAGCGCATGGCGATGCTCAAATACGGCATCCCTGATTTGCGCACTTTTTATGATACAGATTTACGTTGGCTCAAACATTACGGCTTCCAGCCTTTAGATGTCCCCTCACTTGTTGGGAGGGCGGGCTTATGAAATTTAGTTTAAGCTGGCTCACAGAATATCTCGAAACCGACAAAGACCTCGATGAAATACTCCACTGGCTCACCATGGTCGGACTTGAAGTTGAAGGTGTGGAAGATCGCGGTAAACTTTTAAAAGAATTTGTTGTCGCTGAAGTTCTGGAAGCGGCGCAACATCCGGACGCAGACCGTTTGCAGGTACTGCAAGTCAACAACGGCACGGAAACATTGGAAGTTGTTTGCGGTGCGCCCAACGCGCGGGCCGGCATGAAAGGTGTTTTTGCGGGGAACGGCGCCTACATTCCCGGCATTGATGTCACCCTCAAGACGACAAAAATCCGGGGCGTGACTTCTAACGGCATGATGCTTTCTGAGCGCGAGATCGGTCTCTCTGATGAACACGAAGGCATTATAGAAGTAAGCAATACGTCAGAAGTTGGCTCCCCCGCCGCAGAAGCCCTCGGCATGACTGATCCGGTGATCGATATCGCCATTACGCCCAATCGCGGCGACTGCCTTGGCATTTTTGGCATTGCCAGGGATTTAGCCGCTGCCGGTGTTGGCACTTTAAAAAAACTGGATGTGCCCTCCATTAAAGGCAGTTTTAAAAGCCCGGTTAGTGTCAGCCTTGATTTTGATGAAGATCACAAAGACGCCTGTCCGATGTTTGTCGGGCGCTATTTCAAAGGCGTTAAAAATGGTGAGAGCCCCCAATGGCTGAAAGACAAATTATTGGCGATTGGGCTCAGGCCAATTTCTGCGCTCGTCGATATCACCAACTATTCAACAATTGCACTTTGCCGCCCCCTGCACGTGTTTGATGCCGACAAAATCAAAGGCAACATCAAAATCCGCATGGCCAAGGACGGCGAAAAATTGCGCGCCCTAGATGGCAAGGAATATGATATGGACGGCGAAATGACCGTCATTGCAGATGAGCAGGACGCCGAAGCTTTGGCAGGTGTCATGGGCGGTGAGCGCACCGGCGTTTCCGAAGAGACCGTTAATGTGATGCTGGAAACTGCTTATTTTGATCCGGTCCGCACCGCCATGACGGGACGTAAATTAAATCTGCAATCTGACGCGCGCTTCCGCTTTGAACGCGGCGTTGATCCGGCGTTTTTAGAAGACGCCACTGAGATAGCGACGCAGTTAATACTTGATCTTTGCGGCGGTGAAGCCAGCGAGATTATCATTGCCGGTGATGAGCCAGACTGGAAACGCTCCTACTTCCTCCGGGGCACGCGGGTCAAAGATTTGGGCGGTGTGGATGTGTCGCCTGAACGCACCCAGGAAATTCTGGAAATATTGGGTTTTCAAGTCACCAAGAAAGATGGCGGCTGGGACGTAGCTGTCCCGAGCTGGCGGTATGATGTTGTCGGCGAGGCTGATCTTGTTGAAGAGGTGCTGCGCATCAATGGCTTCGATAACATTCCAATTGTACCGCTGGAGCGTGAAAGCGCCCTGCCGCAAGGTGCCGTTAACTTAACGCAAGAT
>CAJXJM010000022.1 GCA_913054205.1 uncultured Rhodospirillaceae bacterium | reverse complement strand
GACCACCGAGATCTACACTCTTTCCCTACACGACGCTCTTCCGATCTTGTTGCCGGCATTCATCAATCCGATGGCGCATCGGTTGCCCGTCGGCTCTCACCTATATTGTTGGAAAATCTCGGCAAAACTATCCGCCGAAAATCTGTTCAAATCCCCTAATAGGTGGTGCATCCTTCTGAAATAACTTTTATAAACAGCTGCGAATTTAGGTATTCCAGTTAAACGGATTTGACACGCATGAACGACACCACTCACCAAGGGCTTTTGCCTGCCGGTCTCGCCGATATTCTGCCTCCGGAGGCGGAGTTTGAAGCGAAAGTGACTGAAAGTCTTATGGCATCATTTTCCAAGTTTGGATATGAGCGGGTCAAACCACCTCTGGTCGAATTTGAAGAAATTTTGCTGAGTGGCAGCGGTAGTGCCACAGCGCAGCAAACCTTTCGCATGATGGACCCTGTTTCACAGCGCATGCTGGGCGTTCGCGCTGATATGACGCTACAAATTGCCCGCATTGCCTCCACTCGGTTGAGCGATGTACCGCGCCCTATTCGGCTGAGTTATGCCGGACAGGTTTTGCGCGTTAAAGGATCGGACCTCCGGCCAAAACGTCAGTTTGGTCAAATCGGCGCCGAGCTAATTGGCTCGACCGCGCCGGAAGCAGATGCTGAGGTCGTGCTGATGGCGGCAGAGGCTTTGACCGATTTGGGTGTCCCCAATTTATCAGTTGATATCGGATTGCCGACCTTGGTACCGGCAATCTGTGCCGCCTTGGAAATAGATATAGCGGAAGATGATGGTGGCCTCAAATCTGCCCTCAACCAAAAAGATGCGCCGGCGATCACGGCGCTGAGCGATAAGATTGGCGACACCGCAGTTGCGCTTTTTTCGGGCCTCTTAAAATCCGTAGGGCCAGCTAATAAGTCATTGGAAATATTAAACAAAATTGATCTTCCTAAAAATGCCAAAGAAGAACTGGACACCCTTTCATCGGTCGTAGCGTGTCTCCAGGAGCGCGCGCCGAAGTTGAAAATCACGATCGATCCGGTGGAAACGCGGGGGTATGAATATCATACGGGTGTCACTTTCACATTTTTCGCTCTTGATGTTCGAGGTGAGATTGGACGCGGCGGACGGTACTTGGCGAATGATGCCAACGGCAACGACACCGAAGAGACTGCAACCGGCGTTTCTTTATTTGTCGACACCATTTTACGCGCCCTGCCGGAGCCGGCTTTGCACGACCGAGTTTATGTTGCCGACGCCCCCGAAGTCGCGCAAAATTTAAGATCCGAAGGATGGATTGTCGTCGAACAATTTGCAGCCGATCCACAAATCAGTGATCAAATAGAGCAGCAAGCGGAACAAGCCGGCTGTACACATTATTGGAATGGCAGCGACGTCTCAGCTGTTTAAAATTCTTAGAGGAAACAAAATATTATGGCGAATGTAGTCGTCGTCGGCGCTCAATGGGGCGACGAAGGAAAAGGTAAGATTGTCGATTGGCTTTCAGAGCGGGCCGATGTGGTCGTAAGATTTCAAGGTGGACACAATGCGGGCCATACGCTGGTGATCGACAATGTCACTTACAAGCTAAGCCTATTACCGTCCGGCATTGTCCGTCCTGGCAAAAAATCGGTGATCGGCAATGGTGTCGTGCTGGATCCTTGGGCTCTGTTGCAGGAAATCGAAACTCTCAAGGGCCAAGGCGTCGACGTTTCGCCGGACAATCTTTCGATTGCGGAAAACACCTCTTTGATTTTACCGCTTCATTCAAAATTGGATAAAGCCCGAGAAGAAACTTTGGGCGGCGCTAAAATTGGCACGACCGGCCGCGGCATTGGTCCGGCATATGAAGACAAAGTCGGGCGGCGCGCAGTTCGTGCCGGCGATTTGGCCGATGTCGAAACGCTGGAAGAACGCATCGATAATTTATTGCTGCATCATAATGCGTTGATGCGCGGACTTGGCTCTGCGGAATTCACACGTGACGAAATTCTTGGGCCTCTTCTGGAAGTCGCACCAAAAATCCTGCCCTTCGTGAAGACTGTCTGGCATCAGTTGGACGAAGCCCGGCGCGATGGCAAACGCATTCTTTTTGAGGGCGCACAGGGCGCAATGCTGGATAACGACCACGGCACCTATCCGTTCGTTACCTCCTCCAATACGGTTGCTGGAGCCGCCACCGTCGGATCTGGACAAGGGGCAAAGGCCGCCAATTACAATCTTGGAATCACAAAGGCCTATACGACGCGGGTCGGATCAGGTCCTTTCCCCACAGAGCTAGAAGATGAAATCGGCCAAAAACTCGGTGAACGCGGTCACGAATTTGGTACCGTCACGGGCCGCAAAAGACGCTGTGGCTGGTTTGATGCCGTCATGGTACGCCAAGCCGTCAAAGTAAGCGGTATCACTGGTATCGCCTTAACGAAACTTGATGTGCTGGATGGCTTCGACGAATTAAAAGTATGTACGGGATACACGATCGACGGCGAGAGCATAGATCATTTTCCGGCATCAATGATCGGTCAATCAAAAGTCGAGCCGGTTTATGAAACACTCGAAGGTTGGACCGAAGGCACTTTTGGCGCGCGGTCCTGGGCTGATTTGCCGGCAACAGCGATTAAATATATCCGGCGCATTGAAGAGCTAATTGAAGCGCCGGTCGCCATGCTTTCGACCAGTCCAGAGCGCGAAGACACTATTTTAGTGAACGATCCTTTTGAAGATTAAGCATATTTAAATTAACGCATGCGACAAACTTCAAGAAAGAATTCTAAAAGTTTGCCCAATTGTGCGTTATGAGGAGCATTCTGGCGTATTTGCTCTATAATGAGTGCTCTGAAAGAGGTCGAATTAGCTAACCGACAGTTATCGAAGACCTGACGCTAGAAAAGTGATCAGAATTTATGGCGGATACGTCAACAGAACTGGAAATTGGCTCAGAGCCTAATCCGGATAAAGATGAAGGAATGCCCCCACCAGCCGAAGGTGCAGCCGCGCCCGAAGGTGATTCTGCTGAGGGCGAACCGACTGATGCGCCCGATTCGCCGGATGTTGTAGAAGAACATTCTCCGAGTGGAAATGATGACTCAGAACCTTCGGAAAGTAGTGAATCGGCCGATACACCCGAACTATCAAATCAACCTGATTCGCCGGAAGAAGCTGAAAAGGGCGAGGAAAGCGACGTCGCTGAGCAGGAATCCTCTGCCCCGGACGAGTCAGAGACTTCAGAGGAACCAGAGGAGGATGAAGAGGCTGAAAATGAACCTCTTGAATCGGACCCAACTGAAACTCAAGGTATAACGGACGATCAAGACGCAGCACACGAAACCACGCCGCCATCAACTGTTTGTACTGCCATTTTATTTCACTCCACCCAATTAATTGAGGCCACCTCAAAATGACCTTTAATTCTTTGCCTTGCGTTTCCATAAGGTTAACGAAAGGTAAAATTATGATGCCGGGAGAGCGCTTCTGGGTCAATTTACGAAGTGTGCGAAAGTGTAAGCGACTGTTACAAAGGCTAATTCAGGCTTCCAAAAGAGCCAAAATATCTCGGGGAAGCGGGCTTTTGAAGCTTATTTTCTCCCCACTAGTGGGGTGGTAAAAACCGATCAAATAGGCATGTAAGGCCTGCCGATTTAGCGTTTTTACGGTGTTTTGAAACACGATTGAAACATCATTTTTCGATTTTTTGGCATTTTTTGACCCATAAATCGGATCTCCAATGATCGGGTGACCCATGCTTGTCATGTGAACTCTGATTTGATGTGTCCGTCCGGTTTCCAATCTACATTCGATCAAACTCGCCCAATACACATTGTCCAGTCCAATGCGCTTTTCGACTTTGTAATGCGTTAGAGCATGCTTTCCGCCTCGCTTGACGATTGCCATTTTCTTCCGGTTGCGAGGATTGCGCCCAATATTACCTTCGATCTCACCTGACTTCGATTTGGGCACACCCCAGACCACTGCTTTATAGGCACGATCTAAACTGTGATCGGAAAATTGTGCGGCCAATCCACGGTGGGCAATGTCGTTCTTAGCCGCAACGATCAGGCCGCTGGTATCTTTGTCCAGGCGATGAACAATGCCAGGGCGAGCTTCGCCGCCGATACCGGAAAGGCTCTCGCCGCAATGAGCAATTAAGGCGTTGACCAAAGTGTTATCGGGATTGCCGGGGGCAGGATGGACGACAAGTCCGGCAGGTTTATCAATGATGATCAAATCATCGTCTTCATAAACCACATCAATATCTATATTTTGGCCAACTGGGATTGCCGACTTTGTGGCTGGAACCGTAATTTCATAGCCTTCACCGGGTTTGACCCGGCGCGAAGGGTCCGTTACTTTCGCCCCCGCACGCGTTATATATCCGTCCACAATTAAGGTTTTAATGCGGCTGCGGGAATGTTCGGCAAAACTTTCGGTGAGAAACTTGTCGAGACGGCTGCCAGCGAATTCGGCTCTCACCGTCACATTTAGGATCTGATTGTTCGATTGCTCGTTCATGTGGAGAAGACTGGACTAAAAACATGCATAAAAACAAGGCCTTAGTTTCACTTGTAGTGGGTCTCGGTATCATTATTGTCGTCGGACTTGTTGTGTTGGGTTATGGATTGAATCAGCGCGCCTCCAATCCCGACTTTAAATTTTTCAAAACCAGCGACACAGCACCTGCAAAAGTCAGTAAAGCTTCGGCGGTTCAGGCTCAAATTCAAGCAAAGCTGCCGACAAATGTATCGATCCCCTTGGCGCAAGGTTCTTGGGTGAGGGAGATAGAAACCTCGGGCGATAAAATCATTGTTCATATAATCAATGAGGCGAAGCGCGATCGCATACTCATCTTGGATGCTGAAACCGGTGCCGTCCTGCGGCGCATCCGGTTTGATCACAAACAGTGATCACCTGCAGCCAATCGCAACTCAATCAAATTAAGGCTGCCGCCGAAGCCGCCTACCCGTCAGAATGTTGCGGCTTGTTGGTGGGGAGTGGCAACAGCTTGGTCGTGAGCCGCGTTGTTTCAAGCCCAAATCTTCTCACCGATCAAGGCCTGGATCGCTTCGAAATAGATCCGCAAATCCGTATCGATCTGGAACGCAAGCTCCGCGGATCGGCGGAACAAATAATCGGCCATTATCATTCCCATCCTGATCATCCGGCAATGCCGTCCGCTACCGATCTCGCGATGGCTTTTGAGCCAGACTTGATTTGGTTGATTGTGTCAGTCCGAGACGGTCAGGCAGCAGAAATTAAAACCCATCAATTGGATCAAACGGCCAATAAATTTAGGGAAGTAAACTGCAAAATTATAAATTGAGAAATCGAGCCGTTCAAATATATATCAACCGGTGGTGCCGGTAGCATTTCCAGATGAAGGTTTTACCGGCGGGGTGCGCGTCCTCGATTGGTGTTGCACAGCTTTTAAATCCATATCAATGGCCCTAACCGTATCTTCTAGAAATTTAACTTTCTCATCTAGTGATTTGATTATATCGCGGTCCGTCTCGACCTGCTTGCGAAGATTATTATTTTCCTTGCGATCCGTCATGATCGCCTCTTTGAGAGGCTTTATATTTAACCAAGCCGTTCGACCCGGAAGAACTTGTCTTGAGAGTTCACAATTTACTTGGCAGGTCCCGAGGCTATGGGACAATAGACATTTCCTCACGAGACAATGGCGCGATTGAATTTGATGGCTGGAAAGTGGATATGAGTGGTCGCTCGATCACAAACCCTGACGGCAGTGATGTTATGCTCACCAATGCCGAGTTTAATTTGTTTTCCGCCCTCGTCAAAGCGCCCAACCGCGTGCTTACTTGCGACTTTTTATTGGATGCCGTCAGCCGAGACGACGATGCGCCATCGGATCGCTTGATAGACGTCTTAATCAGCCGAGTTCGCAAAAAAATTGAGAGCGAACCCAAAAAGCCAAAGCTAATCGTTACGGTTCCCGGCTGCGGCTACAAATTCACCGGCTCGCTTTAAAATGCAACCTGATCGCCGCCTTTAAGCGCCAGTCGTTCGCGCGCCTCGGTAGGTGTCGCCACTTCCAAAGATAAATCTTCGACAATGCGCCGAATTTTAGTGACTTGATCGGCATTGGATTTGGCCAATTCGCCTTTGCCGATGTAGAGCGAATCTTCAAGACCGACCCGTACATTACCGCCGAGAATGGCACCGGTGGTGACAAAACTCATTTGATGGCGGCCAGCGGCCAAAATCGACCATTCGTAATTTTCCTCGCCGAAGAGCTTGTTGGCAATTCGGCGCATATGCATAAGGTTCTCAATATCAGCGCCAATGCCGCCGAGAATGCCGAAGATTGTCTGCACAAAGAATGGTGGTTTAACCAGGCCTCGATCAACAAAATGGGCTAGGTTATAGAGATGGCCCATGTCATAACATTCAAACTCAAAGCGCACGCCATGGCCTTCGCCAAGTTCCTTCAACACCCATTCAATATCTTTAAAAGTATTGCGGAAAATAAAATCGCGGGTCATTTCGAGATATTCCGGTTCCCACTTATATTTCCAGTCAAACGGCTTATCGAGGATCGGATAGAGGCCAAAATTCATCGAGCCCATATTGAGCGATGTCATTTCAGGGCTGGCACGCAATGCACCGGCGCAGCGTTCTTCAAGCGTCATACCATGTCCGCCGCCGGTCGTAATGTTCACCACAGCATCTGTCGACTGCTTGATGCGAGGCAGGAACTCCATAAAAGTGTCGGGCGACGGCGTTGGGCTACCATCTGGATTTCGGGCGTGTAGGTGAAGAATAGAGGCACCGGCTTCGGCCGCTGCTATCGCACCTTCGGCGATTTCGTTTGGCGTGATCGGTAAATATTCCGACATCGTCGGTGTATGGATGGAGCCGGTAACCGCGCAGGTGATGATGACGCTTTTAGCCATTGTTTTAATCTCCTCTATTCATCAAAAATGGCGACAGCACGGGTCCAGCCCGCTGACGCGCCTCTAATTTTTACGGGGAAACACGCAATCTCAAAACCATCGCCAGGAAGCTCTTCAAGATTGTGAAGCTTCTCCAAATGGCAATAGCCGATTTCCCGGCCGGCTTTATGACCTTCCCAAATCAGAGATGCATCGCCGGTTTCTGCGTATTTATCTTTGGTATGGACAAAAGGTGCGTCCCAGCTCCAAGCGTCCGTGCCCGTCACCCGAACGCCGCGTTCCAACAAATACAGCGTCGCCTCCCGTCCCATGCCTGCACCGGCTGAGACATAATGGTCCGATCCATAGGCTTTGCCGGCTGCTGTATTTACAACAACAATTTCTAATTCTTGTAGCTCATGGCCGATGCGGGCAAGCTCGTTTTCAACATCCTCGGCAGTGATAACGTAGCCATCTTCAAGCCCGCTAAAATCGAGTTTTACCCCGGGTCTAAAGCACCATTCCAAAGGCACTTCATCGATTGTGATCGCCCGCTCGCCTTTGTTCATTGTCGAGTGAAAATGATAGGGCGCATCCAAATGCGTGCCGTTGTGGGTCATCAATTTAATCCATTCGATGGCCCATCCTTCACCATCCGGCAAATCCTCTTCTTTGAGGCCTGGGAAAAACTCGACGACATCTTTGGCAGTATCCTTATGGGTAAGATACTCAATCTTCGGCCCATAGCCGGGCGGGTCGGAAATCACATCGTTTTCCAAATGCATCGAGATATCAACAAATCGTCTCACCATCTCAGACCGCCTTATTTAATGACTTGCGGATTGATCGGAGAGCCGGTACCGCGCGATATCACCAGAGGCGGTGCACACAGGAAAAACTCATAGACGCCGTCTTTAGCACAATCCGCAACAAGTTCGCGGAGATACCAAATTTCGCCGTGAACAATGCCGATATAGGGGATTGTCACCCAATGCCAAGGCTGGTTCGTGCCATCGACTGTTTTGTTGGGTCGTACTTCGATGCCCCAGGTGTCGGAGCAAATACCGGCAATCTCTTTTTCATGGATCCAATCGACGGTTTCGAAGGCCAGTCCCGGTGCATCGCCGCCGGCATAGCCACCCCATTCACCGCGGTCGAGGCAGTCGGCCATATGGCCGGTGTTAAAAATAACAAAATCACCGCGCCGAACTTCGACACCTTGCGCCTTGGCCGTCCGGTTGAGGTCATTGATTGTGATGCCATAGCCGTCTGCCAAGCGATCTTTCTTTTTATAGCGCGCCACATCAAGCAGCACGCCACGACCGACCATCTTGTCGGCAAATTTCTCGATACCATTTCTGTGCGCGCCCATCGAATCGACCAGCGCGGCATCGTAACCGTTCCACATTTTATCACCGGCAAAAACATGGGCCAGCGCATCCCATTGACTGGCACACTGAGTTGGCAAATTGATAAAATCATCGGCATAACGTAGGCCAACGGTTTTATCCTGTCGACCTGCTATTGCATCGGTGCCGGTTGCCATCATGTGATGCAAGGGATTCCAACGACCACCGAACAATCCATTTTGTGGACCTTTTTCATCCAGTTCCAAGCCGAGCCGGAAAACCTTGCCTTTTTTGATCAGTTTCGCGGCATCAACAATATCTTGCGGTGTGATGTAGTTGAGCACGCCCAATTCATCGTTTTTGCCCCACTTGCCCCAATTCGACAGCTGTTTGCCTTTGCGAACGACATCAGCCTTCGTCAGGCCTTTCTTTTGGCCTTTCTTTTGGCCTTTCTTTTGGCTTTTCTTCTTAGCTGGCTTTTTGGCAGGTTTTTTGGCCATCGTCTCATCTCCCTTGGATCATATTCATTGATGCTTTTTGTGCAGTCTATGTCAGCCTGAATTCGCTGTCGAGAATTAATGATCAAGTGCTTACTTAGAGGTAGGTGTCTTGCTGTCTGTTGTTCAATTGTGTTTTATAAGGCCTTTCAGATAACAATGTAGGCTCGTTAAAAATGACCGATTGGATGGACCGCCCCCTCGCCGATATGGCCCAAGCTTTGCGCGACGGAAATGTGACAGCGACAGAGATTGGCGAAACAGTGATTGCACGGCATGACGCTTGGGACGAAAAACTGACGGCTTACAAAAATTGGAATGCGGAAAACACACTGGATCAAGCGACGGCCGCCGATCATGCCCTAAAAACAGGTAACGACCTTGGCGCGCTGGCTGGCATTCCGATCTCGGTTAAAGACATTTATGGCGTTGAAGGTTTCCCGACATTTGCCGGCTCGCCAAATCAGCTGCCACCCGAATGGGAGAAAGAAGGCCCGGTTGTGAAGGCCGTTCGCCGCCAGCTTTGTGTCATCCCCGGAAAAACCCACACCGTCGAGTTCGCCTTTGGCGGTCTTGGCATCAACCCCCATTGGGTCACGCCGCGCAATCCGTGGGACGCTGAAAACCACCGAGCACCCGGCGGTTCCAGTGCCGGCGCTGGTGTCAGCCTCCATGAAGGCTCGGCGATGGTGGCGTTTGGCACGGACACAGGTGGCTCTGTTCGCATTCCAGCCTCACTCACCGGCAATGTCGGCATTAAAACCTCAAAAGGACGCTGGTCGACCGACGGTATTGTGCCGCTGAGCACGACTTTTGATACGCCTGGCATTTTGACAAAATCTGTTGCCGATGCGGTTTTTGCTTTCGAGGCAATCGATGCCAAAAGCCGCCACAGTACTGCTAAAATTCATATCAAAGCGGCGAGCGAAATTACACTCGGCGTGACCACCGATTTTTTCTGGGATAAATGCCAGGACGATATCGCCGCAGTCGTCGAGGACACGATTTCTGAACTGGTCAAAGCGGGTATGAAATCTCGCGCTGTCAGCATGCCGGAGGCGCATGAGGCAGTTGAAGTCATGGCCGGCGGCATCATTGCCGCGTCTGAAGGCTACGAATTCCTTTCAAACGAATTGCCCGAATGGATTGATACACTTCATCCCATTGTCGGAGCCCGCATGAACACCGGCAGCGATTCTGCGGCCTTTGGATATCTAACCGCCATTCGCCAAGTGCAGCGTCTCTGGGCACGCGCCGATGCGCAATTGGCGGACGTCGATGTCTTGGCAGTACCAACCATTCCGATCACGCCGCCGATCCTTTCCGAAGTTGAGGAAATGGAGGCTTATGGCACCGCCAACATGCTGACCCTCAGCAATACCATGGCCGGTAATTCGCTTAATTTGTGCAGCGTCACGATACCAGTTGGACTGGATAAAGCCGGTATGCCGGTCGGGCTGCAATTGCTGACCCGCCTCCACAATGAAGAAACACTGCTGGCCGTAGCCTTGGCGGTGGAAGCCGTTATCGGCATCCCCGCCGATCGTTTGGGAAAACCTCCTCTCGGTGGCAGCCTCTAAATTGGTGCCGGGTACATGTTAATTAGTTAAATTATATCAATGAGTTAGGATTTTGAATGTCGTTAAAAGTGGGTATTGTTGGGCTTGGAATTATGGGCGGTTCCTTCGCCAAAAACTTACGAGAGGCCGATTTCGAAGTTTGCGGATTTGATATTGTCGAAAAAAATGTAGAGGCGCTCGTCGCTTTAGGCGGCACAGCCTGTGATTCGCCCAAAGAAGTCGCCGAACAATCAGATGTCGTGATCACCTCGCTGCCGAGTATCCCGGCATTTCATGCAGTGATGAGCGGTGATGATGGCTTCACAGCTGCCAAGAAAGACGGGCTCATTGTCATTGAATGCTCAACGTTACCGATTGCAGACAAACAGGCAGCGCATGATGCGCTCCGAGAAGTCGGCACAATCTTGATGGATTGCCCAATCAGTGGCACGGGCTCGCAGGCCATCAACAAGGATCTCTCGATTTATGTCAGCGGCGAAGAATCCGCGCACGCAAAATGCCAAGATGTTTTCAACGGCTTTGCAAATATCAATTTCTACGTCGGGGAATTTGGCAATGGCAGCAAAATGAAGTTTGTTGCCAATCTTCTGGTCCATATTCATAACGTCGCCTCCGCTGAAGCCATGGTGCTCGGCATGAAAGCCGGGCTTGAACCGCAAACCATACTCGATGTTGTAAAAGTTGGCGCCGGCGGCTCGCGGGTGCTCGAGTTGCGCGGCCCGATGATGGTGGCTGACAATTACGATGACGCAACCATGAAAATGGACATCTGGCAGAAGGATATTAAAGTGATCAGCGAGTTTGCCGCTGACCTTGAATGTCCAACGCCGCTGTTTACCGCAGGGATTGATATCTATCGGTCCGGCCTCGCCAAAGGCATGGATAAACTCGATACCGCCTCGGTCTGCCGCGTGCTGGAAGAAATGGCCGGGCTAGAGAGAAAGAAGGAAAGTTAAAATGGACACACCGCGCGAAAGGCTTCCCTACTCCGCCATCATCGACCGGCCCAAACTGGAATTGCCAGGCGGTGCCCGCATGGCCGTCTGGACCATCATGAATGTCGAACATTGGGACAGCACCAAGGCGCAACCCCGCACCATATTGCCGCCGCCGATGGGCCAGCCGTTATTGCCAGATGTGCCCAACTGGTCATGGCATGAATACGGCAATCGGGTGGGTTTTTGGCGTCTCAACGATATGTTCAAAAACTATGACGTGACGCCGACCCTCGCGATGAACGGCATTATTTTGGAAACTTATCCGCGTATTGCCGAGACCGCGCTCGAAGGCGGCTGGGAAATCATGGGCCACGGCTATATCCAAGGGCCGATGCATAAACTTGAAGATCAGCGCGAACATATCCAAAGCACGGTCGAGGCGATCAAAGATTTCACCGGCAAAGGCCCGGTCGGTTGGGAAAGCCCCGGCCTTACCGAAACCATGGAAACGCTCGATATTTTGTCCGACTGCGGCATTGAATATGTTGCCGATTGGCCGCTTGATGACCAACCGGTGGAACTTAAAACAACCACCGGCAAGCAGATGTTCTCTATACCCTACCCGCTTGAGACCAATGACATTACGATAATGGCTCTGCAACAGCATTCCTCGGAGGAATTTGCCAAACGCTGTATCGATCATTTTGACCGGCTTTATGAAGACAGTGCCGATATCACGCGCATCATGGGGATCAGCATGCACACCTATATTTCCGGCGTGCCGCACCGCTCGAAATATGTCGAGCAGGTTTATGAGCACATCACCAGCAAACCCGATGTTTTGATTTGGACCGGCGAGCAGGTGATGGATTGGTATAAAACACAGATATGAAAACCCTCGCTTTAATTTTCGGTATCTTAATTTGTCACGCTTCGGATGTTGTTGCTCAAACGGCACCCTCACCAGATGAAATCAGCAATTATACCGGCCTCCACGCTGCGGCGGCAAAAGGCGACACTTCTAAAATAATTTCTTTGGCTAAATCAGGCAGCGATCTCAACGCACGTGATGGTTTTGGCCGAACAGCATTGATGGTGGCGACCTATCAGAACCATATGGCAACCGCCAAAGCTTTGATTGCGGCGGGGGCCGATCTCAATGCGCTCGATAGCGAACGCTACGACATGATCACCATCGCAGTCGTCGCCAATACACTTCAGATGATGAATTTGGCGATTGGCTCCGGCGGCAATGCCAAACTGATGACCAGCCCCTATGACGGCACGGCACTTATCGCCGCCGCCCATCTCGGCCATGTTGAAGTGGTCCGCAGCCTCATTAAAGCCGGCGCGCCGCTCGATCACATCAATAATTTAAAATGGACGGCACTGATTGAGGCAATTGTTTTAGGCGACGGCGGTAAAAATCATCAACTCATTCTGCAAGATTTGATCTCTGCCGGGGCTGATATCAATTTGGCGGACGGCAGCGGCGACACGCCGCTCACATTGGCGCGCAATCGAAATTACGCTGCCATGATTAAAATGCTGGAAGCGGCGGGCGCAAAGCCCTAGAAACTCACCACAGAATTCATTCAGGAGAACACCAAATGGCTAATCTCGTAAATCTCGTGCACGTGTCATGTGATGCCAGCATTCGCGAAGAATTGCTCGATAAACTGTGGGTTAATGTTCACGCCGCGCGCGAAGAAGAAGGCTGCTATCAATTTGACGTATCAGTCCAAAGCGACGACCCAAACGCGTTCATATTCTATGAAGTCTATAAAGACGAAGCCGCACTCGCCTGGCACAAGGAGCAGCAATATTTCCTCGACTACTTTAAAATCGTCACTGACCTCGGCGACAAAGTGAACCGTTCCTTTGTCACCTATTGGGTCGAGGATAAATAATTAACAATGTAATAAAGGTTCCAGGAACCTTTATTACATTACTCGACGAGTTTGCGGTCTATGCCGGCTGAGGTTTCGATGGCTTTACAGACGGCAGATGTGTCGAGATGGCCGAGGCCTTGGGCAATGGCGGAATTAAATTTTTGCCAGGCTGAGACATAAAGATCGATCGGTGCCCTGACTTCTGCGGCATAGGACGTGATGATGCTGGCGTCTTTCTCATAGACAGAAAACATTGTGCCGCCGCCTTCGCGGTAGTCACTTTCGGACATCATTTTGCCGCGAATATCGAACATTTTTGAGCCACCGGCACTTTCCTTGATCACCTCGTAGATGAGCTTTGGATCAAAACCAGCTTTCTG
>CAJXJM010000021.1 GCA_913054205.1 uncultured Rhodospirillaceae bacterium | reverse complement strand
GCCGGATATTCCGGCAATCGGCGAAGAAGCCTTTACGGCGGGTAAGCGACCGGATATCTCCGGCGGTGTGTTCTGGCTCGTGGATCCATTGGATGGCACCAAAGAATTCGTCAATAAACGCGATGAGTTTACCGTCAACATTGCCCTGATTGAAAATGGCTTGCCGGTCTTTGGCATCGTCCATGTCCCGGCCAAATCGCGCACCTATTGGGGCGGCCCATTCGGTGCATTTGTTCGCGATTTAGGTGTTGAAAAGCAGGCTATTCAAGCCCGCCAGCCGGCAAACGACGGTATCGTGGTAGCCACCAGCAGGTCTCATCGCGATGGTGAGGAAGAATTCCTCTCGGACTATAGGGTCAAAGAGGTTATTATTACCGGTAGCTCCATCAAAATATGCCTGATTGCGGCGGGTGAAGCCGATCTTTATCCGAGGCTGGGTCCAACTTCAGAATGGGATATAGCCGCCGGCCATGCGGTTCTTGCCGCAGCCGGAGGATCAATCACTAAAATCGATGGATCGCCATTCGTTTATGGCAAAGAAAATATCCTCAATCCGCATTTTATCGCCAAGGGGCGATAAGCTTTAAATTTGTGCTATAAGCCCGATTATGACAGCTCAAATTCTCGATATTGGAAATTCAGGATTAGACGAAGCCGCGCGCTGGCTTCGCGGCGGCGAGCTGGTCGCTTTTCCGACCGAAACGGTTTATGGCCTCGGCGCCGATGCCACCAATGACCAAGCCGTCGCCCGCATTTATGAAGCCAAAGGACGGCCGAGCTTTAACCCCCTCATCGTTCACTTTCCGGATGCCCAAAAAGTCAAAGAGGAAGTTGTTTGGAATGAGTCGGCGGAAAAGCTGGCGGCAGCATTCTGGCCGGGGGCTCTCACTTTTATTTTGCCGCGGGCCGCAGGCTGTCAGTTATCACTGCTTGTTAGTGCCGGGCTGGATACCGTTGCGGTACGGGTGCCAGCTCATAAAGCCGCGCATAGTCTAATCGAAAAAGCTGAAAAACCGATCGCCGCGCCGAGCGCCAATAGCTCTGGTAAAATTAGTCCGACAACTGCCGCGCATGTCCAGGCCTCGCTTGGCAATAAGATTTCCTTTATTCTAGATGGCGGAATATCGGCAATTGGCTTGGAATCAACCGTCGTAGATTTATCCGGTAACACGCCTTCACTTTTGAGGCCCGGGGCCATTAACCGAAGCGAAATAGAGGCAATCATCGGCCAGATCGAAGTGCTAACAAATGAAGAGACCTCGCCGAAATCGCCCGGAATGCTAATCCGTCATTATGCACCAGATGCTCCTATTCGCCTCGACGCCAAAGAATTTAGCGAAGATGAAAATGTACTGGGCTTTGGTCCAAATGCGCCGGCAGACGCCTTTAACCTGAGCCCGACCGGTGATCTCATAGAGGCCGCCGCAAATCTGTTTGCCATGCTGCACGAATTAGATCACGCAGACGCAAACCCTATTGCAGTCATGCCGATCCCAGACGCGGGCCTTGGCGCTGCAATCAACGACCGCTTGCGCCGGGCAGCGACACGTGAATAATCGGCCTATGTCTCTTGAAGAAAAATTAACAGCCATCCTCGGCAAAAATGGCGTTATCACAGACGTCAGCGATATGGCCCCCTATCTGCACGAAGAACGCGGCTTGGTAACAAGCAAAGCTGATATCGTTGCGCGGCCAGCGACCACGCAAGAGGTTTCAGCGGTCGTCTGCGCTTGCGCTGAAAGCAAAACCTCGATTGTGGCGGTTGGCGGCAGCACTGGGCTGGTCGGCGGCACGATTGCCAATGGCGGGGTTATTCTGGCAACGGACCGGCTCAACAAAATCATTGAAGTTGATCCGCTAAACAATACGATGACCGTCGAGACCGGCTGTATTCTGGTTGATTTGCAAAATGCCGCGGCAGAGAAAAACTGTTTGTTTCCACTAAGTTTGGGTGCTGAAGGCAGCTGCCGAATTGGCGGCAACCTCTCGACCAATGCAGGTGGCGTGGGCGTATTACGCTATGGAAATACGCGGGACTTGGTTTTGGGATTAGAGGTTGTGTTGCCAAATGGTGAAATTTGGGACGGCTTAAGCGCGCTTAGAAAAGACAACACTGGGTATGATCTAAAGCAGCTCTTTATCGGCGCGGAAGGTACCCTTGGTATTATCACCAAGGCCGTGTTGAAACTTTTTCCAGCGCCGCGGACGATCATAACGGTTATGGCAGCGCTGCCAGAATTGGAAGCCATCTTGAAACTTTTCACGACCACCCGGCAGCTCTGCGGTGATCGGCTGACAGCTTTTGAGTTGATCCCCAGAATTGGGATGGATTTGGGCATTGAACATATCCCCGGTGTGATTGATCCGTTCGAAGCCACCCATCCATTTTACGCATTGATCGAACTGACCTCTGCCAGAGAAAATGATGATCTACGCAGCGAAATAGAAACCGTGCTGGAAAAAGCCTTTGAAGACGGCGTCGTCTCGGATGCTGTTTTTGCCGAAAGCGATGCACAGCGGCAGGAGCTTTGGAAAATTCGCGAAGAAATCCCGGCCGCGCAAACCCGTGAAGGCGGCAGCATCAAGCATGATGTTTCGGTGCCGGTTTCCAAGACTGTTGCCTTTATTACCGAAGCCTCAAAACGCGTATCTGATGCTCTTCCGGGCATACGTCCCTGCCCGTTTGGTCATATTGGAGACGGCAACATTCACTACAATTTGACCCAACCCACAGATATGTCCAAAGAAGACTTCATGGCGCGCTATGAAGAATTTAATCGCATTGTCCACGATCTGGTTGTCGACATGAATGGCAGCATCAGTGCCGAACACGGTATTGGCTCTTTTAAGCGGGAAGAATTGGCGCATTACGCTTCAGAGACAACTATCTCTCTTATGCGCGCGGTCAAACAGGCCATTGATCCGGATAATATTATGAATCCCGGCAAAATCATCTCGTAAAAAAATCCGGACCTTGTCAGGTCCGGGAGAGTTTACAGGGAGGCTTTACGTCTGGGAATGAATTCATCACACTCGGGAGAAATATGATGAATTCAGTGTACCGAATTTTGGTTCGATACGGTGATCACCGGGGTAGTGATCACATTCCCTATTGGGAACACTTATGAATATAGAGAATGATTGTAGCCTCGTGATTTCAATCATGAAAAACTTTGTGTCGAATTGTAATAATTGGGTAATAAGCCGGTATGAAATTTAGAGTGGACTGGCTGCAGCCCAGAAAATCTTATAACCTATTGTTATATAATAACTAATTTTCTTTAAACTGTGTGGATAAATAAGTATAATGAGCTAATTTTGCCATCTAATGCACCAAAATATGGCCAAATATGACATTTCGGTGCCTTAAATCGGCCTATTTAAGTCACTATTTGCTATTCGCATGCACTTAATTTAGAAATAACCTATAATTCCTTTAATTGTTGATTCTACTATATTTATTGGGATCGGCTGCGCCAATTCAACATTCAGAACACGGACGCATGAAACGAATTAATCAATATCTGACTCGCCAGCTGGTCGTTTCCACTCTTATGGTGGGATTCGTAATGACCGGAGTGATTTGGCTGTTTGTGTCTGTGCGCGCGGTAGAATCGATTGTAAACCGCGGACTGTCCATAAAACTATTTATGTATTTGACCGTGCTTCAAGTTCCGAATTTTTTGGTCCACATCATCCCATTTTCGATATTTATCGCAACATTGTTTGTCTATAGCCGTCTCAATTCGGATCGCGAGTTGGTCGTTTTGAGAGCCGCTGGCATGTCACCGATATCATTGGCTCGGCCAGCCCTATTGGTTGCCTTGGTATCTATGCTTTTTGGCTATGCATTAACACTCTATGGCACACCAAAATCCTATCAGATTTTTCGAAATCTTCAGTGGGATATCCGCTATAGTTTTTCCCATATTTTGCTGAAGGAAGGCGTATTTAACGTTATCTCCGATCACATCACGGTTTTTGTCCGAGAACGGTCTGGAGAATCTGAATTGCGTGGCTTGCTCATACATGACAGCCGAAACAAAAATAAGCCGGCAACCGTCATCGCCGAAAAAGGGGTGATGGTTAAAACCTCATCAGGCGCTCGTGTCGTAATGTTTGATGGAAACCGTCAAATAATTGACAAGAAAACCAATAAGTTATCGATTTTATACTTTGATCGATATAGTTTTGATTTGAGTAGCGTGACACCTAAGCCGGAAGAACGTTTTCGCGAAGCTCGGGAGCGCATGGTCGATGAATTGCTGGATTTAAAAATTGAAGATGTCGGAAACCCCAGAGATTTTGGTAAGTTTAAAGTTGAGGGGCACCAGCGTTTAACCATGCCAATTAACACGCTTGGATTTGCTTTAATCGCCCTCGTTTGCCTATTGCTAGGTGACTTTTCAAGACGCGGTCAGGTGAAAAGAATCCTATTAGCTTCGGTCATATTTGTCAGCCTTCAAATTACTAATTTGGGGCTCATTAATATCAGTGCTAAAAATCTGCAATTGGTCCCGCTTCTCTACGCCTCAATTATCGCGCCTGTGTTTATTTTGCTGTTCCTGTTGCTCCTCCATCCGCGATTTAAAAAGCGCGCTGGCAAAATACCGCCGCCTGACTATGCTCAGGTCGGTGGTTCGTAACGGTGATGTAAGATGCGCTTGTCTCCCATTTTAACGTTTTATATTGGACGTAGCTTCCTCAGCAGCTTTTTCACCGTGTTCGTAGTGTTTTTGGGCGTAATATTTCTTTTTGACACTGTTGAATTACTGCGCCGAACTTCCAGCCATGAAGATGTTGGTCTTGGACTGATTTTTCAAATGGGATTGATGAAACTTCCTTTCATGGCCCAACAAATTTTCCCATTTGCAGTTTTATTTGGCGGCATGGCCTCCTTCTGGCAACTGACTCGGACCAGCGAACTCGTCGTTACCCGTGCTGCCGGTGTATCAGCCTGGCAATTTCTATTGCCGGTGCTGCTCGTTGCCTTAATTTTGGGTGTAATTAAAATTGCCGCGTTTAATCCGTTGGCCTCGGCTATGCTGGCCAAATATGATCGCCTAAACGCCACCCATTTGAAGGGTCAATCCAACCTCTTGGCAGTATCTAAAAATGGCTTGTGGCTGCGCCAAGCAACTGGCAAAAACCAATCGGTTATTCATGCGCCAAAAATATCCATCTTAAACGATGAAATCTCCCTGTCCGATGTGTCAATTTTCGTTTATGAAGGGGCAGATAAATTCGTTTCGCGGATTGATGCAAAACAGGGTGATCTTGAAGATGGATTTTGGCACCTCCGAAACGTTTGGATAAATATAACAGACAAACCACCAAAGTTTGTCAGCGAACACTGGGTAGAAACGGATATAACTTTGAACAATATTCACGAGAGTTTTTCCCCTCCCGAAACTATGTCGTTTTGGGATCTCCCTGATTTCATAAAAAATCTTGAAAGATCGGGGTTCTCGGCGATTCGCCACCGGCTCTATTGGCATTCCTTGCTTTCAGCACCGCTTTTGCTCTGTGCGATGGTGTTAATCGCTGCTACATTTACTCTCCGTCAAAACCGCCGTGGGAGTGCCACATTTGTAATTGTCGGCGGCGTTATGACGGGGTTTTTGCTGTTTTTCTTTTCCGATATCATAAACGCTCTTGGTTTGCGAGAAAGCATTCCTGTTATCTTGGCCGCCTGGACACCGTCTGGCGTATCAACATTATTAGGCCTGGCCATGGTCTTTCATTTAGAGGATGGCTGAGCGCATGTCTCTCCTAAAGTACAATTTCCTAGCAGCCATTATCGCTGCGATTGGCATTTCAATGGCGGTCTTGCCGGCAGCTTTTGCCCAAAATCGCCCGCCATTAGAAAACCCGATTGTTTTTACAGCCGATGAAGTCACCCATGACAGAAAACTCGGAATTGTGACAGCATCTGGAAACGTTGAGATATCGCACAACAATCAAGTCCTTTTGGCCGACACAATTTCCTACAACGAACGCCAGGACATCGTCTCAGCCTCGGGAAATGTCAGTTTACTCGAAGAATCCGGCCACGTTCTGTTCGCAGAATTTATGGAACTGAGCGGAGATTTCAAAGAAGGCATCATCAAAGATCTACGAATTAGGCTGTCCGACAACGCTCGGATCGCCGCAAGTGGTGCCCGCCGAACCGGCGGCAACCGAACGGAAATGCGAAATGCGGTTTATTCGCCTTGCGAAACCTGCGCTCGAGATCCAGATCAGCCGCCTCTTTGGCAAATTAAAGCCAAAAAGGTTGTGCATGATCAAACCACCAAAGAAATTGAATATTTTGACGCCTGGATGGAATTGGCCGGCATTCCGGTTATCTACACGCCCTATTTTTCACACCCGGACCCAACAGTTAAGCGGAAAAGTGGTTTTTTGACACCGAGCACGGGTGGCTCTTCATCATTGGGATCAGCGATTTCAACTCCCTATTTTTATGCGATTTCAAAAGACAAAGACGCGACGATTACGCCGACCTATTACACTGATGAAGGATTGTTAATGGCAGCCGAGTATCGACAGCGTTTTCGGAACGGTCGCCTGGATAGCAAAGCAAGCATCATTTACGATTCAGATGATGAGGTTCGAGGGCATATTGACAGTTTTGGACGCTTCGATATCAACAATAAGTTTCGTTGGGGTTTCGATGCAAAACGATCTACCGATGATACCTATCTGCGCCGCTATCAATTCCCCAACTCACGCACCTTAACCTCGCGGGTTTATGTAGAAGGTTTTAGCCGCCGGAATTATTTGGCCGTGGATGCGTATTCCTTCCAGGGAACTGCAATTGAAGATGATCCTGGTCAATCGCCACTTGTATTGCCAATGATTGAATACAGTCGACTGAGCGATGTTGGAAAATTTGGCGCGAGAACAAGCTTTGATGTGAATACTGTTCTTATGACAAGAAGCGAGGGGACCGACACCCGCCGTCTTTCGGTCGGCGGCGGCTGGCACCTACCGCATATTGGTCGATTAGGCGACGTTACCAATTTCTCGGCTACCCTGCGAGGAGATCTATACCACGTCAACGATTTAAGTCAGAGCAATGGCCAGGCCAATTACGATGGATTTTCCGGTCGCGTGCATCCCCAGCTTAAAGCCGATTGGCGCCTACCTTTAGCTCGTCAACATGGTACGGTGAGCCAAATTATTGAGCCTCTGGCCTCGGTCATAATCAGTCCTTATGGTGGCAATTCCTCTAAAATTCCAAATGAAGATAGTATTGATTTGGAATTTGACGACACCAATTTATTTAGTGACAATAGATTTACCGGCTTCGATCGAGTTGAAGGCGGACCACGTATTAACTATGGACTAAAATGGGGTTTGGTCGGCTCTAAAGGCGGGCATACTACAGTTTTTGCTGGCCAAAGCTATCGTCTCAAAGAAGATGATACATTTGCGGCAGGTTCTGGTTTGGACGGGCGCCTTTCAGACTTTGTTGGGCGTGTTAACATATCGCCCAATAGTCGTCTTGATCTAATTTATCGCACGCGCTTGGACAAAGACAATCTATCACCGAAGCGGAATGAAGTTCAGGTGACAGTTGGCCCTCCAGCCCTACGGTTTTCCTCGAACTATGTATTTTTTGACGCCGCGGCTGACAGCGAGTTTTCCGGGCGTGAAGAAATATCGGGTAACGTATTCGCAAAAATAAATCGTTTTTGGAAATCTAACTTTTCCGGGCGCTACGATCTTGAAGGCTCTGGTGATCTAAGAAATTTATCCTTAAATTTAACCTATGATTGTGAATGTTTTACGTTTAGCACCACCATCAGCAGACAATTTTACGAAGATCGGGACTTGCGACCGAACGACACTATTTTATTTAAGCTGACCTTTAAAACTCTGGGCGACGTTAAAACCGATTTTTACAATTTAGGTGGCTAATTGACATTCGTCGCAGAACGCAAAAGCATATGATAAAAAATAAGATCAATTCGAAAGTTGGATACTCATTGAGTTGGATCAAATTGTTTTGGCCCATCCGAGCAGCGATATGTTTGGCCGCGGCATGTTTTTTGATCGGCTCTTCAGCATATGCCGTAAGGTCGGTGAAAGCGCAACAGACACAGCGCATTATTGCTGTCGTTAATGACGAAATTATTTCAGAGTTTGATCTCGGCAAACGCATAAAGTTTGTTATTTTTTCCTCGCAACTGCCTAATAATCAAAAGGTCATTCAACGCATTACCCGGCAGGTCCTGCGAGGTTTGATCGACGACAAACTCAAACTGCAAGAGGCTAAAAGAGTGGGCGTTAAAATTCGTCCCAAGCAGTTAAAAGTTGCCATACAAGGCGTTGAGAAAAGAAACAAAGTGGCCACCGGAGGCATGCGAAAATTTCTCACAGAACGTGCCATAGACTGGCGGACTTTCGAGCTTCAAGTAGAAGCTGAATTAGCGTGGCGGGAAACGGTCGTTCGCCAGGTTAGGTCGACGATTAAAATTGGCGATGACGTCGTCGACGAGATGATTGCTGAAATAAAGGCAAACAAAGGAAAGCCAGAATATTTTGTCGCTGAAATTTTTATTCCATTTGATCCGACTAAATCTTTAGATGAAACCTATCAAAATACCTTGCGATTGCATTCACAAATATTGAGTGGCGCTAAATTTTCAGCCCTAGCTCGTTCATTCTCACAGAGCGCTTCCGCGGCAAAAGGTGGTAACCTCGGCTGGGTTCGAACCGATCAGGTTGACGAAAATTTGTCGAAAATAATTGTTAACATGACTAAGGGAAGCACAACCAAACCGGTGAAAGGCGCAGGTGGGTATTATATATTGCGGCTGCTCAATAAACGTCTGGCAGGCGGGCTCCCTGCTTCAGATGTCAAAGTTACGCTTCAACAGGTTTTTCTGCCCGTGCGCCGAGATGCCTCACCAGGAGAATTCGCCGCCCAAAATAGCCTCGCCAAACAGATATCCTCAACGGCAAACAGTTGCGCTGCATTGGCAAAAAAGGGGGTCGAAATTGGCTCCAAACAATCGGGGCGGCTAGAAGTTGCAAATATATCAAGACTTCCGATCAACATTAGGAATATTGTCAAAAACATCCCCTTGGCAAAAACCAGCGCGCCAATTCGAACCGGCGCAGGATTTTTGATCTTAATGGTCTGTGATAGAACTGGTGGCGGCGTAACGCCAGACGTCAGAAACCGAGTGCGCAATGTGCTCCTTGAAAGACGCGCAACGCTGGTGGCCCGCCGAATGTTAAGAGACATCAGGCGTTCAGCCTTTGTGGATATTAGGCGATGAGCCAACTTCAACTCCCGACCGTTTTGACAATGGGAGAGCCAAGCGGAATTGGCGGTGATATTACGCTCAAAGCCTGGCTTTCTTCGCACGCCACACTCTCTCCATTTTTTGTTGTTGATTCGCCTGAACGTCTGAAAAAACTGGCCGAGACTTTGGCACTCAGCATCAATATTGCTGAAATATCCGAACCGGCGGAGGCTGTGACAATATTTGAAAAAGCCCTACCGGTTTATCCGTTAGCGCTGCCAGAACAATCGATACCTGGCGAGCTCAATTCCATGAATGGATCGGCGGTCATCTCTTCAATCGAGCAGGCCGTTGGCTTTGTGAAAAACGATCGGGCTGGCGCAATTGTCACCAATCCCATCCACAAAGAAGCACTTTATCAATGTGGTTTTGCCCATCCTGGTCACACCGAGTATTTAGCAGCCTTAGCCGGTATCGAAACGGAACCAGTAATGATGCTCGCTTCAGATCGATTGCGCGTTGTTCCCGTCACCCGCCACGTTGGCGTTCAAGAAGCACTCAACCTCTTAACACCCGACCTTATTGTCGAAACTGGCGTCATTGCTGAAAAAGCGCTCCGCGAGGAATTCGGCATTGAGGTGCCTCGGATTGCCATGTCAGCGCTCAATCCTCATGCCGGCGAAGGCGGGGCTATGGGCGATGAGGAGACAACGCTTATTGAGCCGGCGATACAGGCACTTCGAGATTTAGGCCTATCGATTACCGGGCCGCACCCGCCGGATACTTTGTTCCACGAAGAGGCACGTAAAAATTACGATGTCGTGCTCTGCATGTATCATGATCAGGCGCTCATACCGATTAAGACATTGGATTTTGATACCGCCGTAAATGTCACGCTTGGTTTGCCATTTGTCCGCACATCTCCTGACCACGGGACGGCATTGAATATTGCGGGAACAGGTAGCGCCAATGAACAAAGTTTAATATCGGCTCTCAAACTGGCGGGAGAGATGACAGCACGCAGGCGTTCATGACCGATATTCGAGATCAGCTGCCGCCGCTCCGGGACATTATTGCGAAGTATAACTTGGGAGCACGAAAATCTCTCGGCCAACATTTTCTGTTTGATCAAAATCTTACCGATAGAATTGCGCGCGCCGCCGGTGATTTAAATGAAGTCTCCGTCATTGAAGTCGGGCCAGGTCCAGGCGGGCTGACCAGATCATTGCTGGCTCATAATCCAAAACACCTCTTTGCTATCGAACGCGACCGGCGCTGCATTGAAGCACTTGAGGAATTAAAACCGATCTTTCCGGGTAAGTTGACGATTGTTTCCGCCGATGCACTTAAATTTGATATTTCTACCTCGGGCGATGCGCCCCGCCGGATTGTCGCCAATTTACCGTATAATATTTCAACGGCTCTATTGATCAATTGGCTGAGACAAATTGAAAGCATCGATCAGATGACATTGATGTTTCAAAAAGAAGTCGTAGACCGCATAGTTGCCGAGCCTTCAAACAAGACCTATGGCCGCCTCAGCATTATCACCCAATGGCTTTGTGATACCAGATTTGAGTTCCATGTCGACAGGCAAGCCTTCACGCCGCCGCCAAAAATCATGTCGAGTGTCCTAACGCTAAAACCCCGATCTGAACCGCTTTACGCAGCAAAATTTGAAGACATGGAAAAAGTAACAGCAACGGCGTTTGGGCAAAGGCGCAAGATGCTGCGCTCTTCGCTCAAGCCACTGGATATTGATATTGCCGCCATCGGAATTGATCCGACAGCGCGGGCGGAAAATTTATCGATTGAAGAATTTTGTTTATTGGCCCAGGCGATTGAGGGACGAAACTAACCCTTATTCCGGACCTCGTAATTCCTGTACAAATTCATGCAGGCCGATTTGACGCTCTATATGCATGCGCTCTGTCGCCAAAATAGTTTGTACCTGCTGAACACTCGCCTCAATTTCATCATTTACGATGACATAATTGTATTCTCGGTAATGGCTCATTTCATCGGAAGCTTTCGACATGCGTTGTTGCACAACTTCTTCCGGGTCCTGTGCGCGCGTTCTGAGACGATTCTCAAGCTCTGCGGTATTCGGCGGCAGAATGAATACACTCACCAGATCCTTACCGGCGATTTCATCATCGGCAATTTTTTGTGTACCCTGCCAGTCAATATCGAACAAAATATCCATTCCGCGAGCGAGAGCTTCTTCGACAGGCTTTCGAGGAGTGCCATAAAAATTTTCGAAAACGTTGGCATGCTCAAGCAACTCACCATCTTTAATCATTTGGTTGAATTTATCCTCATCGACAAAATAATAATCTTTGCCATCTTCTTCGCCCGGCCGCATCGGACGTGTCGTCGCGGATATCGACATTGTGAGATTGTCGTCACGCTCAAGCATGGCACGCGAGATCGTTGTTTTTCCGGCCCCTGAAGGCGAAGAAAGAACGAGCATCAGGCCACGCCTGGAAAAGGAGCTGTTTTCACTACTCAATGTTTTGTACCTGCTCTCTATATTGCTCAATCACAGCTTTAAGTTCGAGCCCAATCTTTGATAGCCCAACGTCGGCAGCTTTGGAACATAGCGTATTGGCTTCGCGGTTAAATTCTTGGCAGAGAAAATCGAGGCGGCGACCGATCACGCCGCCCTCTTCCATCAAGTCACGTGCCGCCTCAATATGCGCCTGCAAACGATCAAGTTCTTCGCGCACATCCGCTTTGGTCATGAGAACCGCCGCTTCCTGAGCCAAACGCTCTTCCGGCAAACTGGGTGTGGATTCTAACAATTCGGCAATCTGCTCTTTTAGTTTTTGGCGGATGTTGTCTGGCTGTAGCTCTGCGAGCTTCTCAGCCTGCCGGCAAAGTCCAATGATGGTGTCCAATTGCTCGAACAAGACCTCGGCCATCCGTGCGCCTTCCTCCAGGCGATTTTGCCCAAGAGATGTCAGAACCTCTTTAAGCCCGGTCAGCATTTCGTTTTTGCGCGCTCTGCGTTCTTCTTCGTCGTCAGCTTCCGTCACCGGCTCGATAACGCCGCGAACCGCTAGCAAACCATCCAAACTCGGTTTGTCAAATTCATCATTTCCGGCGCGAATTTCACTCGCTGTTTCTACGAGTTGATCCAAAAGCGCCCGATTGACTTGATATTGGCTTTGCCGCGACGTTTCTTGAACCGTCAGGACCAAGTTGAAATTGCCGCGTTTGAAGGCCTTGCCGGTCGCATTGCGCGCCTCAACATCAATTTCCTCAAATCCTTGTGGTAGACGGCAGCGAACATCAAGACCTTTGCCATTGACGCTCTTAGCTTCCCAGTTCCAGCTATAGCCATCACTACTGCCAGAGCATCTGGCAAATCCTGTCATGCTGGCAATTGAAGGGTTGGATTTACTTTTTTTCTTAACCATACGCCCTAGATAGCACATTCTTTTTGATATGCCATTGTAAAAATTAGGGCAAAATATCACAATAGAATCAAAACTGTAGAAATGGTTCGACATAACGAGAGATCATGTGAAAAAGTTTCAATCCATTCTGATTACCGGGGCTTCGAGTGGCGTCGGGGAGGCTCTCGCCGAAGGACTTGCTGGTGAAAGTGTTTTCCTCGCAATATCCGGTCGAGATAAAGTACGCCTCAATCACGTTGCTGAAAAATGCCGTTCCTTAGGGGCGAGCGTTGAAGCAAGGGTTATAGACGTCACTGATCAAGCTGCGATGAAAACCTGGATAGAGCAAATCGATCAGGCTCAAACATTGGATCTTGTTATCGCTAATGCCGGCGTTTCTCCTGGCACATCTGGTGAGAGTGTGACCGACGCAAAGATGCGGCGGATGCTGGAAATCAATGTTACCGGTGTTTTAAACACCATCGATCCGATTATCCCGAAAATGGCAGAACGCAAGACAGGCTCACTTGGACTGGTGAGTTCCGTTGCGGGATTTCGAGGTCTTCCGAGCGCACCCGGGTATGGGGCAAGCAAGGCCTGGGTACGATCTTACGGTGAAGGACTGCGCGGCAGCCTTTATGCCGACGGCATTTGCGTCTCGGTCATTTGTCCCGGTTTCATCCGAAGTCGAATAACCGATCAGAACAACTTCCCCATGCCATTTTTCATGGATGCCCCGAAAGCAGCGAAAATTATTATAAATGGTCTGAAAAAAAACAAAGCCCGCATCGCCTTCCCACTGCCGGTATATGCACTGGTTTGGCTGATGTCGTCCTTGCCGGTTTGGCTCACCGATACGATTTTTCGCAAACTGCCAACAAAAGAATAAAAATTTACCCTAAAAATTTACCCCGGGGTAAATTTAATTAATCAATGTTTTCAGTG
>CAJXJM010000020.1 GCA_913054205.1 uncultured Rhodospirillaceae bacterium | reverse complement strand
AAAGATCGGCTGTGCGTTCGCCCACCATAATGTTGGAACCGTAAAAATTGTTGGCACCTTCCAAGCGTGAGCCTAAATTTGCCGCATCCCCCATTGCCGCATAGGTAAACCGCCGGTGAGAGCCGATATTTCCAACCAACATCTCACCGCTATTAATGCCCGTGCGGGCGGTTAGCTTCTGATCAGGGGGAAGGCCGAAGGCACCTTGCATTTGGCTTAATCGAGCCTGACAGGCCAAGGCTGCCTCTACTGCATGCAGAGCATGATCCGGGTCATCCATCGGCGCGCCGAAGACAGCTGTAATTTCATCGGCGACAAATTTTCGATAAAAGCGCCATGGGTTTCAAGAATATCTGACATTTCGGTGAGATATTCGTTCAGGAATGTCGCCACTTCGCTGGCACTCAAAGCCTCCGACAATGTAGAAAATCCGGCGATGTCAGAAAACAAGATAGTGACTTCTTTGGCTTCGCCTCCCAATGTTGGCATGGAATCGCCCTCTGTCATTTTCTCAATAATGGCGGGCGGAAGGTAATAGGAAAAAACGCGTCTGATGTAACGTTTGTCTTTATCCAAAACCGTAAATCGAAACCCAAGAAGAAGCGCAAAAGTAAGCGCCGATGCAAATAGCGGATTAAATAGGTTCATGGCAAACCCGCCATCAAAGGCTGATGTCGCCAATACCAACCAAAGCAAACAAATACCAATGGCCAAAACGCCGGCTCGAATGGGCGGGAAATTTAAAACAAAAAAGGCAATAAATAACGCCGTCAATAAAATGGCAGCTCCATTGATCACAGACGTCGCCGAGCTAAGAACTCTCCCCTGCATGATGTTATTGATTGCGGTGGCATGAATGAAGACGCCGGGTATCGACTCTCTCACCAATTCAGGACGGTAAAGCGCCTTGGCAATTGCATAGTGACATCGCTTGGCGTGAGTGAAATTCTCGGCTCCGGTGATAAATCTTTTGGATGTCACGCGTCGGTCTTCTTCGTCTAACGCCGTGCCGATGAGAACGATTTTATTTTCAAAATGCTTTTTCAGAAATGCAGCGTTGCCTTTTTTTAGGCAGGCATAAATATCGGCAAATGAAAAAGCTGGTATGGCTTGGCTCCCGGCATCAAAATTCAAAAGCAATCGATTGTTGATCGTTCTGGAAATGATTTTGTTACTGAGTTTCAATGACCCAGTAGATGTGAGGCTAGGGCGAGCCTTTAAGGCGCGGGCGGCAAGTTCGATAGACATCACCGGCTCTTGCCGCGTTCCTTTTTTTAGGTCATCGGTGTGAACCATCAGGGGGAGACGCCGAATAATACCATCCTGGTCTTGAGTTAAATTTACCACCCGAATATTTTTTTGGTGACCAACGGCAAAGCTTTGACCGGGATGGGGGGCAATCGGTTTGGCCTGGTGTTGGACCTTGCCGAGCACAAGCTTTCCTTTCTGACTTGCTCTACGCATCGCGATAAGCAGATCGCGGTCAAATCCTTTGATGTGACGCTCTACTGAGGTTGGCAGTATTAAATCGAGGCCTATTACCGTTGCGCCCGCATCTTTCAAGCCGGTGATTATTGTTGCTAACTGTTTGGTCCACATGACCTTGGGAACACCTTGAAATGGTGGTCGCCTGAAAGTTTCTTCATCGATTGCGACAACGACTGTCGGCGAATTTAGAGGGTTCGGATTGGGCGCAAAGAACACTTGCCTCAGCCAATGAAGGCTATCCAAGGAAAGTCCATCCAGACGTTCGGTTAAAGGTGTCATTACGGCAGCGGTTGAGATGATCGCGGCTAACAAACCTGCAATGAGATTTTTCTTGATCATGTATTAAAGGCGAATGAGTCTCTGTAAAAGTGAAATGCTCTTGTCTTCTGCCAAGGGATCGATAGAAAAAACAACATTTTTGTCGCCGGCGGATAGTCGATACAAACCGCCTGGGATTAAATGAATCCCTAGTTTGGCAAAATCGCTGACCGATCCTTGGACATTTATTGAAAGAGGTTTAGCCTTCTTATCAAGGCGCACAACTTTGAGGCCCAAACTTTTTGATGTCAGGGAGACAAAGGGCATCGCGGCGTAAATGGTGATTTGAGATTTAGGTAATTTACTTTTCGCACCTGGTTTTGCGCGAAAAACAGTAACCGCACTGCCGGATCCTTGAGCCATCATATTTTGGAGATTTCCGCCATCACATTCGACGCGCTCACGAGTGACTTTGCCGCCGGTGACTGTGCTTTGTTTTAAGCCAATGGTGATATGACCGCCTTGAATGGTTTCGCGCACGCAACTTCTGAGATACCCCAAAATGACCCTATCCGATGCAACAACATCAATTGTCCTGCCGGGGGCCAGGTAATCCATGAACTGAATTGATTTGGGTGCGCCGGATATATCTTCAACAATTGCGCTTGACGCTTCGCCACCCCGGGCATGGGAGCTGATTGCGATTGCTAGGATCGATAAAAATGCCGTTAAGCTACATTTCATGATTCTGCCTATGCGTGTAATTCCTAAACCAAGTATATCATGCATAAATGGTGGTATGGCGGCAATAGAGAAGGTTTTCAATCACACCACAAAAAAACGGCCCAGATAAATCCAAGGCCGTCATTTCAATCTCGATTTTGACAAATATTTATTAATTAAGTATCTCCGATAATTCCTTAATTGCGCCGTCGATCAATTCATCGCCTTTGGCGTCTTTGGCATTTGCGATCAGCAGTTGGCGGGTGGCTTCTAAGGCGACGTCCGCAGTCATCGCCCGAACTTCTGCGGTTGCATCGATTTCAGCCTGAGCAATGCGGTCTATCGCGAGTTTCTCGCGCCGCTCCAAGGAAGCCTCTAGATCTTCAGTCATCCGATTTTTTAAGGCGAGAGCTTCATCGCGCGCTTGGCCGACAATATCTTCGGCTTCTTTTTCAGCGTCGCCAATTTTTCGTTTATAGGTCGCCAGGAGGTCTTGAGCTTCTTCGCGGAGTTTTGTGGCTTCTTCAATCGATGCTCCAATCTCATCGATTTTTTTATCCAAAGCCGCAGTTGCAAATTTCCATACCGGCTTGGCAAAAATCGACACGAAAATGACAAAAGAAACCGCCACCCAAAAAGTAGGACTGTCGTAAAATGCACTTTGGGAAACACCTTCGGCTGATGCAGCATAGGCTGTCGATATCATTTGGCGGTCCCCTTCCCGGATGCTTCCAAGGCCGCGGCAATCGCCAATTGAACGGCATCGTCACCGGGTACAACACCAATTAAGCGCTCTGTTGCGACAGAGGCCACACTTTCAGCAGCCTCTCGAATGCCAGAAACGGCCGCTTCTTTAGCCTCAGAAATACGTTCTTCTGCAGCTTTGATTTCCCCGCTTAAACGTGAGCCGAGTTCCTCATGGCGGCGCGCCGATTCGTCCGACATTTCCTGCGTCGCTTCGTAGATGGCCGTACGAGCCTGCTCACGCGCGTCAGCCAATGATTTATCATAAGCCTCAGCGTCGGCAGTTGCCTCATTTCTGAGATTTTGGGCAGCATTTAGATTGTCGTCAATTCTAGCTTGCCGCTGTTCCAAAATGTTGCCGATCCGCGGCAACGCCACTTTGGCCATCAATACATAGAGAATAATAAATGTAATGAAGAGCCAAATAATTTGCGGCGAAAAGGTGGTGATGTCTAATTGTGGCATATGTGTACAGTCTGTCGGTTAAGCAATTGCGTTGTGCGAATTGTCGATATTAACCAAAGAGAATCAACAACGCGATGGCGAGTGCGAAAATAGCCAAAGCTTCAACCAGGGCAAATGAAACCCAAGCTGTTGTTGTAACCGCATCAGCGGCACCTGGATTGCGACCCACCGTGCTGATCAAAGCTGCCCAGATAAGTCCGATACCAATGCCAGGTCCGATAAAACCCAATGTGGCCAAGCCGGCACCAATCATTTTTGCTGCATCTAATTCCATTTTATAACTTCCTTTTGTTTGAACTCTAATTAATGCATGTGAATTGCATCGTTGATGTAAATGCAGGTCAATATTGTGAAGATGTAAGCCTGCAAAAATGCGATAAGAAACTCTAAACCCATAACGCCAACCAAACCGGCAATTGGCACAACACCGAATATGCCAAGCGGGACGACAAATCCGCCGATCACTTTCAGCAATGTATGGCCTGCCATCATATTGGCAAACAACCGAACACTCAGGCTGAACGGACGGGTGAAATAAGAAATGACTTCAATAGCGACCATCAGCGGCGCTAGAACAATTGGCACGCCAGCTGGTAAAAAGAATGAAAAGAAATGAAAGCCATGTTTGATGAAGGCGATGATCGTGACCATAAAAAATATGACCAGCGCCATGGCCAGCGTAACGGCGATATGGCTGGTAAAAGTAAAGGTATAAGGGATCATGCCAATTAAATTGCCAAACAGGACAAACATGAAAATAGAGAAAACGAACGGAAAATAGGGCCGGCCTTCTTTGCCAATATTGTCACTCACCATTTTGGCGATAAACTGATAGGACAATTCAGCAAGCAATTGCCATCGCCCAGGAACCCCGGCACGCGGACGAACGGCAAATACCATCAGCGCGATGGCAGCGATTACGGCCAAAAGCATAAACGCAGATGAATTGGTAAAGGAGGCATCAAAATCACCGATTTTGATGGGAATCCAGGTTTGGATAACAAATTGTTCCAGCGGATTATGCGCTTCAGCCACCGTTCATCACCTTTTGATACTTCCTATTCCGTTTCCTTGGTCTCAGACTGTTTGTCGCGGTCGAAACCAACTTTATAACCTTGACCACTGGTGAGCCGGAAAATATTCCATAAACCAGCGGCATTTCCTAAAAACAAAAACCCAATAAAAAACCAAGGTTTGGTTTCCAACCAGGTATCAATTAAAAAACCTATTCCACCACCAACGGCAATTGCGACAATGAGCTCAGTGCCAATGCGCATGGCTTTGCCTTTTCCGCTTTCAGGTAGTCCCGTCTTTCCGCCTTGATTGACCCCGGCGCTTAGATCACGCGCTCGCTGTAATCGTTTATCAAAGTCCTTTTGATCACCATTTTGATCGTTAGGGACTTGCGGATTTTTATCCTCGCTCATCGCAGGATGCCCATTTTTGGATTGCTCGGGCAGACGACAGAAAACTCCTTTAAGACGAAGGTTCGCCAGTGGATTCGGATCGGAACATATCTTTCGGATAGGGCAGTGTCAAGATTCAATCCCACCGAATACGAGTGCGATAAGGTATTGAATCAATTGAATAATTTTGGGAAATATCAGCTAAGCAATATCCCGCAACTCAATCGCTTCACCTAAGTCGACCGATACGAGCTGAGAAACACCTTGTTCGCCCATGGTTACGCCAAATAGGCGGTCCATTCGAGCCATTGTCATGCGGTGGTGGGTGATCACCAAGAAGCGAGTTGAGAGATTATGTGCCATTTCATCAACCATTGTGCAGAAGCGGTCGACATTGGCGTCATCAAGAGGCGCATCGACCTCATCCAGCACACAAATTGGCGCTGGATTGGTCAAGAATACTGCAAACAATAAGGATAGTGCGGTGAGCGCCTGTTCGCCACCTGAAAGTAATGAGAGAACCTGCAGGCGTTTGCCAGGCGGGCTTGCCATAATTTCAAGACCGGCCTCCAGTGGATCATCAGATTCGACGAGTTCCAAATGGGCGCGACCACCACCAAACAGACGAACAAAAAGTTCCTGGAAGTGTTTGTCGACTTCTTCGAAGGATTGCACGAGGCGTTGGCGGCCTTCGCGGTTTAGCTCATTGATGCCGCGGCGTAACTTGTCGATGGCTTTGATCAAGTCTTCGCGCTCGGTCGTCAGGGTTTCAATTTGCTCGCCGAGTTCCTGCGCCTCGACTTCTGCGCGAAGGTTTACCGGTCCCATGTTTTCGCGCTCTCGGAGGAGGCGCTCAACACGTTTTTCGGCGGCTTCCAATTCCGGCATTTCAGCATCTTCGGCAATACCGGAGAGCTCGCGAAGTGCACCCGGTCCGCAATTGAGGCGGTCTTCCATGCGTTCAATGAGGGCTTCGGAGGCCTGCTCAGCCTGCTCAACCGCAGCTTCCGCGCGTACGCGTTTTTCCCGAACGGCCGCTAATTTGGCTTCGGTCTCTCGGAGCTCGCGATCCGCATCGGCCAGTTTGGTCTCGGCGACTGCCAATCGATCAGCAGCATCTTTGCGTTTTTCTTCAGCTTCATCGACTTTATCGAGAATGTCTTGATGCCGGCGCTTTATTTCTTCCGGTTGTTGAGCCAGTCGCTCGCGTTCGGTTTCCAAAGATTGTTTGCGCTCGCCGAGTTCTTCTAGCTGTTTGGCCGCCCCATCCTTGCGATTATTCCAATTTGTCATTTGGCTGGCGATAGCAAGGAGGCGATTGCGGCGTTCTTCTGCCTGGTTTCTCAATGTATCAAAAGCTGATTGCGCTTCGACAAGTTCGCCGCGCTTTTCACCAACGACGGCGCGGAGACTGTCAACTTCCCGGCGGCCCTCTTCGGCGTCTGCCAAAGTACTTTCGGCTTCAGCAACATCCTTTAGACCGCTTTCAGCTTCTTCCAGATCGGCGGCGACACGGTAGGCTGTGTCTTTCCGAGCCGAAAGCTTTGAGGAGTTTTCCGTGGTTTGGCGTTGAATTTGGGCCATTTCGGCTTGCGCCGTTTCACGCGTAGATTCCGCTTCACGCACCGAAGCGCGGCTCTTTTGTTCATTTTGCGTGGTTGTCTCAACGGCTTGGCGTGCGTTTTCGACATTGGTCTCTGCAGAACGGGCGGCAGATTGAGCGCTTTCCAAACTTTCGCGCGTTTCTGCGAGACGGTTACGTTGTTGCAATCGAATGGCCGCTGAGGAAGGTGCTTCGGCGGCTGAGGTAAATCCATCCCAGCGCCAGAACGCCCCATCCCGGCTGACCAGCCGCTGACCTTGTTTTAAATGAGACAATAGGCGCCAGCCGGTATCACTATCCGCAACGACGCCAATTTGCGAAAGCCGAGCGATCAAAGCATCCGGGCCGTTAACAAAATTACTCAATGGCTCAGCGCCCATTGGCAAGCTGGGTTGATCGCCGTTTGAGGCAAGGTGCCGCCAATGGATAGGGGCAGCCTCATCAGTCGCAGCGCTGAGATCATCACCGAGGGCAGTGCCAAGCGCACCTTCGAGGCCCGGCTCAACTGTAACTGCATCGATGAGCGGCGGCCAGAGATCCGGATCACCTGTTTCAAGAAGTTCCGCCAATGCGTTCGCCTCGGCTTCAAGTTTGGTCGCTTTTGCGAGCGTTTCTTGAGACTGAGTTTGCGTTTCGGTCAATTTGCGCGTCGCTTCGATGCGCGCTTGCTCGGCAGCTTCTACTTTGGTTCGGGATTGATCCAAATTTTCGGCGGCGGCGGTAACCTTGGCTTCGGCGGCGGCAACGGCTTCGCGGTCAATGGCCTCTTCTCCAAGTTTGGCGATTTCCGCGGTTAGTTCTTCATTGCTGGCGCGAAGGCGTTGGGCCCGTGTTTCAAGCTCTGACCGGCGGCGCACAAGATCATTGCGTTGGGCTTCTTGGGCTGCCACCCGCTCGGTTAATTCACTGAGGTGATTTTCCTGGGCATCGTAATCTGTTTTAACGCCGGCTAATTTTTCGCCGGCTTCACTGATGGCAGCTTCCTGATCATCTTCGATGCTTGTGATGCGTTCGTTTTCTTCTTCCAGACTGCGGATTGCGGCATTTGCATCGGCGGCGAGATTGCGTTCGCGCTCCATATCCTGGGTAACTTGCTCAAGCCGGGTTTCGCAGTCTTCTTGGGCCGCTGCGAGACGAGATTCTTCCTCTTCTAGGCTTTCCCGGTCCAATGTCAGACGTTGGAGGGCAGCTGCGGCGGCGGCTTCACTTTCGCGAAGTTCCGGCAATTGGCTTGAAGCCTCGGCTTGGGCCACGGAAGCGCCAGACGCAACGCTGGTCATTTCCGTGACTGCAGTTTCGGCTTCGCTCAGCAGTTCTTTGCTTTGCTCCATTTCAACAGATATTGCAGTCCAACGGATTAGGAATAAAATTGCTTCGGCTTTGCGAATATGATCGTTGAGATTGCGATAGCGTGTCGCTTGGCGGACTTGTTTGCGCAGTGACAGCATCTGCGCTTCCAGGGTCACCATAATATCATCGAGGCGTTCCAGATTGGTTTCGGCACCGCGCAGCCTGAGTTCCGCTTCGTGCCGCCGCGAATGAAGCCCTGAAATGCCGGCAGCTTCTTCGAGCAGTTTACGGCGTTGGGCCGGCTTTGCCGAAACGACTTCACCAATCTGGCCTTGGCTCACCAAAGCTGTTGAGCGCGCGCCACTGGCGGCGTCGGCAAATAGTAAATGAACATCACGGGCACGGACTTCTTTTGAGTTGATCCGGTAAGTCGAGCCTTTTTCCCGTTCTATTTTACGCGAGACTTCGAGGTCATCGGTTTCGTTAAACTGCGCCGGTGCTTGGCGATCAGAATTGCCGAGGGCGAGCGCTACTTCGGCGTTATTACGTGCCGGGCGATTGCGCGAACCAGCAAATATAACATCATCCATTTCGTTGCCGCGCATTTGCTTGGCTGATGTTTCACCCATCACCCATTTTAAGGCCTCGACAAGATTGGATTTGCCGCAACCATTGGGGCCGACAACGCCTGTCATCCCCGGCTTAATTTCCAATTCAGTCGGATCGACAAAAGACTTAAATCCGGTGAGTCGAAGTTTAGAAAACTGCACGGGTTACCATGCCCCCTTACACAAATTACTCTTATTTACTTTTTGGCTTTTGCCAGTTCAGCATCAAGAACTTCACGTAACTTCTCGATTGTTGCTTGACCCTCGAAAGTCTTCCCGTTGACAATAATTGTCGGTGTTGATTGTACTTTGAATTTTTTATCGCCATCGTTACGTATTTTCATCACGCCATCGAAGACTGCTTTGTTGCTGACGCAGGCCTGATAGGTTTCTTTTGAGATTCCGGCAAGTAAGCCGATCTGCGATAACGCAGCCGCCGGGTCCGCAACGCGCGCCCAATTTTGTTGGGTTTTTAAAATTATGTCGACAACCGGAAAATAGCGTTCTTTCGGAGCGCATCTCGCCATCATCGCGGCAGCTAAGGCCAATCTATCCAACGGAAAATCCCGAAAAATGAATTTTACTTTGCCAGTTTCGATGTATTCTTTCTTGAGAGCTGGGTAGGGTCCCGCATGAAAGGCGGCACAATGCGGACAGGTCATCGACGCATATTCGATGACGGTTACCGGCGCATCCGCCTTGCCCAGCACGCGCTCTGATAAAATTTCATTTATCGGCGGGAGGGAGGCTTTCGATGCTGCTTTTTGCGCATAGGCGCCATTTGAGGCAAGGCCGATCAAAGCAATAGCCACCAAAACAGCGGAAATTCCACATATTTTATATATTGTTCTCATTACTACATGTTCGGGCAAAACTGCCTCCTAACCACTAGATGTTGATAAATATAAATGGCGTAATGCCACTCGACAAGAGATGATCAATGCCAAATCGACAAAAATCACCAGAAAGTTGGGGATAACTATGCAGAAAACCGCCCAAATCCCCAGTCACAATTGATTTATAAGCGTATTATTCACAGTGAATTGAAAATTGGGCCATTTTTGGGCAGGAATTAGTCCTTCGAAGTAGTTTTTGAAGTGGTTATCTCAGTGCCCAGGCCACGCAATGCCGCTTTTAATTGGGGGTCGCTCACCAAATTGAGGCGATCATCTAGTGCTTGTTTCTCATTAGCGGTGAGCGCGCGTTTTTCTTCTACGGGAACCTCTTCTTTTTCAGGCAAGGCACCTTGGATGATCTTAATATAGGACACCGCGCGGTAGCCAAAATGCGTGTTAATCCGATCAAGCAATTGCGGTTCGAGATGCTGAAGTTCCAAAGCCAGTGCCGGACTATCAATGCGGAGATGCAGCGTGCCATTGCCGCGCTCGCCTCGAGGATAGACTATCTTTTCAGGAAATGTGTGCCGGGCGAGAACAGAGCCGGTAATATTCGGCCAATCGGCGATCATTGTGCCTTGGCCAAAACCACGTTTGCCGAAAATCGGCCGCGTAAGCTTCTCAACGGTGGCACTAATACTGCGTGATTGGTATCGGCGGATGGTCATGGACAAGCTCGAAATTTTTTATGGGTGATGTTCGTGCTGTATGTTAAGGAGGATTGCAGAAAACAACAACCAGCAACGTAACTTGAAACACTATGGCGTCGCATAATCTAAATATCTCTGAAAATGTATTGTCCTGGTATGACCGCCATCGCCGCCACTTACCATGGCGCGCGGCACCGGGCGCTCAAGCAGATCCCTATCTTGTCTGGCTGAGCGAGATTATGTTGCAGCAAACCACGGTGGCGACAGTTAAGACCTATTTTGAGTTTTTTCTTAAAACCTGGCCGAGGGTCACCGACCTCGCTGCCGCTCCTTTGGATGATGTTTTGCATGCCTGGCAAGGGCTTGGCTATTATGCGCGGGCGCGCAATCTTCATAAATGTGCAAAAGTCATCGCGACCGAGCACGACGGCAGATTCCCAAATAACGAAAGTGATCTCTTAGGCTTGCCGGGCATCGGTCCCTATACAGCCGCCGCGATTGCAGCCATTGCCTTTGGCCAAAAAGCATCGCCGGTGGATGGTAATATTGAGCGTGTTGTTGCCCGTCTTTATGCAATCTCGGAGCCGCTGCCTAAATCAAAGCCGAAAATAGTTGAAATGGCACAATCGCTTACACCAGACAAACGCGTTGGCGATTATGCCCAGGCCCTAATGGATATTGGCGCAACGATTTGCACACCAAAAAAACCGAGCTGTAGTCTTTGTCCTTTGTCTGATAGTTGCAAAGCCACATCAACGGCGGTTCCGGAAGATTTTCCTGCACGGGAACCTAAAAAACAGAAGCCAACTCGGCGCGGCACGGCTTTTTGGCTGGTGAATTCAGAAGGTGAAATTCTACTTCGCAGACGTCCTGAAAAAGGGCTGTTGGGCGGTATGATTGAGGTGCCATCCTCGGATTGGCGGGAAGGCAAGAATTCGCTAAAAAAGGCTTTTGATGAAGCGCCATTGACGGCAGCCTGGGAAAAGATGCCAGGAAAGGTACGTCATACATTTACGCATTTTCATCTGGAAATTGAGGTTGTGTCTGGCACTTGTTCTGCTGACCAATCGATTGATGGGATATGGTGTCGCCAGACCGAGTTTCATCAACATGCGCTACCGACGATCATGAAAAAGATTGTCGCGCATGCGTTGAAACATACTCAATAGTTAAATTTAATAGATCGCAGCTAGGCTGTGATATTGATGGTCGCGCCCACCGTTACGAGAACGCGCCCGGCATTTGTATTGGTGCCGAAGTCTTCCGTGTCTTGAGAAATTAAAATACTTTGAACCAGGCTATTACCGCGCGCTGCCAAAAGCGCGAAATTAAACTGAGCCAATATAAACTCCAATTGAGTGGCGAGCAGCTTTGCCTCTGCTTCACTTTGAATATCTTCAACGAGGTCAGCGACTTGTTTATCGATGCCGGTGATCAAGGAATCGAAAACGCTGACCCTAGATTGTAGCGTCGCTCGATCACTCAAAAACTCTGCTTCAGCTGTGAGTACCAGACCTTCGGCGACTTCTAACGCATCCTTTGCTTGGTCAATCGAAGTTTGGTTGTCAAAGTCGGAATAAATCCAGGCATCAAGTAGGGCAAGCCCGCCGCCCGTAACCGTGCCGGTGATCGTACCCGTACCCGAGACATCGAAACTGATTGCGCCGGTCGATGCCGTAAAGCTGTTAAGCGTTAAATTAGTGACGCTATCCGATATCCCCGTTGCCGTATCGGGATAAGATGAGTATTCAGTCAACGTGCCGACGGCGTCTTCCGAAGCAGCATACCCGGTATCTGAATTCCAAAAATCTCCACTGCCATCCTCGGTGATGTAATAGTCGGTGCCTAAATACACACCGTCGATTTGAAGGGTGTCGCCGGCAGAGTTGTAAGGTGCAAAAAGTGTCTGCGTTGCAAATGAGCTACGCGACAAGCTTTCAATAATGTTCTTCTGGTAATAGGAGCTGCCGTCTTTGATTGATTCTGACGCCGCGCTCGCCAACTGATTTATTTTTCTAAGTTTATTGTCCCAATCCACCGACAAGGCCGCAGCGGTAATATCTCCATTTTCCAAATCGGTGATTTGTTGCTGTAAATAATCAATATGATTTTTTAGGTACTCAAATTGATCCAGCGCCTGATTGAGCACACCAATCGCCTGGTTCATCCGCTCTTTTCGACTGATAAGGTGAGATTGGTCGCGCAGCAATTGCTCTGAAATGGCAGTTGAATCGGAGGCCCCCAAATTTGCCAATGCGGCATCAATTCGCGAGCTGAATAGCTGTTGCATGCTTCTAGCTGCTTGCGATTGCGCCCGACCGCTTTGCGTGACCAAGACGCGGTCAATACTGGTTATCCCGCCGGTCAGGGTGCCTATAAGTGTGGCGGATGGGCTAAAGGCTGCTAGAGGCATTGGTTGCCGACCTCCTGTCGGACCTCAATACTCACGGTTTTCACGCAATATTGACGATTTCTTTCGTCATATTTAATTGGGTTGCCCTTGAATTGGTTACAAGAGTCAAATTCATTAACTATTTATTAACAAATTTTGGCCGATTTCTCAAGAATTCTCATGAATATCACAATTTCAGCAAATAACTCCGAAAAATCAACTTTTGTGAGTCTGATTTGATTTGCCGGGTTGTAGTTGAGGGCTGTACTACTTAGATATAGAGATGAAGTAACACGTTTGAATGCGAGAGAGAAAAGAATGTCCAACGGTTCCATATTTGACGACAACCGAATCTTACCGAGTTATCGAAGAATGGCTCGAAGAAAACTGTGCCGGCGAGTGGGGCATGGGTTTAGAAGATATGGATGATGCCTTGGCGCAAAAAAGCTTCAAAATCATGTTTGCGATTTAGGCTGATAAAGACAATTTTGTTTCAAGTTTTTCCCGGCGTTAATTTGGCGCGTCAATTTAAACCTATTTATTATCACTGCCCGGTGCACCCGCAACTTTATCTCCAAGTGGATTTCCCTCACGATCTGAATATTGATGATCTCCTGGCTTTTTGGTCAGCATGAGATCGTTTTCAGGATATTTTACGACATCTTCCGGCGTGCGATTGCCAACTTCCAAATAGACAACATCTTCCGAACTGTTATTCACCAGCATGTGGCCGTCGGGTTTACCAGCCGGAAAGCCTGCAGCCATGCCTGGCCCAAGAATCTGTTCACCAATATCGGAAATCAGCGTTGCTTCGCCTGATAAAATATAGACAAACTCATCCTCATTCTGGTGCCAGTGACGTAACGCGGAAGTGGAGCCAGATGGCAATACAGTATAATTGACGCCAAAATGGGTGAGCCCCAAAGCATCGCCGAGCCGCCGCTTTATACGATCCTCGGATTTCCCCTTCACTGAATCAGGATAGAAAGTACCGGTATGCTGGTCGACATCGTTTGGATCAATCGCAGGCAGTTTTAAATCAGAATTGGACATTGAAAGTCCCCCCAGTCAAAAAATTCAGCCTAAATGTTAGTGGAAAAAGAGGGGTTTACCAATGACATATCGAAGGAAATTTTTCCGTCCGTGAATTTGACGGTTTTTTTAGATTTTCGGGAGACAGGCACTTTTGTTTTAATGCAAAAGTTTATCAGCGCCTCGACAATAGCGCTTTCATCCAATTCGATGCGAATTTGTTCACCATCTTTCGTATGGATACTCATTAAAATCGTCAGAGGTTTTTCTTCCTCGATGTCGAAACCTACAACGAACCCGGCTGGAAAGCTGGTTTCCTCTAATTGCGCATAGACATTCAGAACTGCCTACACTTCATGCCGTTCGAGAATAATGCGGC
>CAJXJM010000019.1 GCA_913054205.1 uncultured Rhodospirillaceae bacterium | reverse complement strand
AAGGTTTTGCTTTTTAGCGCCTGCTTGTAGACGGCGGCAAGAACGTTGGACCAGGTGATACCGGCGACGAAATGGACCTTGTCCTTCTTGATGAATTTGTCCATGACTTGACGGCCGACATCGGGTTTGTGCTGTGTGTCACCAATGACGACTTTGGCTGGTAGTCCACCCAGCTTGCCACCCAGATGATCGAGGGCCAGCAAAAAGCCGTCCCGCTGGTCGCGACCGAAAATTCCGCGTCCTCCGGGAAATCCAACCATGAAGCCAACTCTGACTTCTTTGTCCTGTGCGGATGCCGGCTGAGCCCACATCGGCAGAGCGGTTAAGGCCGCTAGCGCGACCGTCACTAACAGTTTCGTTTTCATTTGAAATGCCTCCCTAAGGTTTAGTTGATCTTACTATTAGTACAATCCAACCTAAATTCACACCGATTTATTATAATTATGCCTTATTTAACAGGCGATTGGCGCAAAAAAATGTCAGTCTATTGATTTAGTTTAAGTCCAAATTATTTAATTACCGAACTTTAATTCTAATTCCACCAACATGCAACGCCTAGCGTGCAGATGCCGGAAAATATTTAGACGCGAACATTTACTGTCCCGTAAAGTCGATTTCTCCATCCGGCAGAAGGTAGAGCACCAAAGCAGTGCCGTCTGTGACGGTCGGGCGGTGGGCTGACTCTGGGCCATAGACGACCCAGCCCGCACCATGATTATCGAACTTGGCATCTCCTTCTAATGGCATGATCAGATCAATTTCGCCTTTAGGATGGCGATGATGGGGACCGACAACATCCTTCATGTGAACCACATCCACACTGAAACCATCAACATCCTTGATCACGCGGCCAAATTTAATGCCGCCATATTCCTGATCACACATCCAACCGTCATCAATCGCAGCCTCACAGGCCGCTTGAATGCCTTTAACCGTCTCTCCATCGGCAGCAAATTTATCGTTCATTTCCGCCGCCAACGCCTTATCCAGCGTTTTGCCGGCAATGGCGCTCGTTACCGTCTGAATTAGATCCTGGAACGCTTCTTGACTCATTTTATTTTCCTTTTTCTTCACACGCTGCCGCATAGGCAGCAATTTTATCTCTAAATTCTTCAGCTATGCGGACTGGTTCAATTTTTTCAGCATCGACAAAACAAGATATCTGATCGACTTCAAAACAATGTTGCTGATCTTCATTATAGCCGTCGATACCATAATTAATCGAGGCGCCGCCAAGTTTCTTGATCGACAGCTTTAGTTCAATCCAATCTCCGCACCGAATCGGATGCATAAATCGGCATCCCATTTGAACGGTAGGCGTCCCCAACCCTAAATTATTATGGAACGATATCCAATCATGACCCAACACGGCCAACATCCACTCCTCCACAGTTTCAATCGCATAATGAAAGACACGCGGCGTGTAGACAATCCCGGCCGGATCACAATCACCCCATAAAATTCGGCGTCTTGTGGTAAATGGAATATTCATATCTTTTTTAAGAGAAACCTTACTTTTTGAAATGGAATTGTACAAATTTATGACGATTTGTGTTGTGTTTTCGGGGGTCCTCAAATATATTATCAATATTGTTCGATGACCAAACAATATAGCATTTTTAGATAAAACCAAGAATTAATCAGAGAGTACGCAAAATGGATGGCGGTACAGCAATAGATAGAGTGACAAGCGTCGGCGAGCGCTCTTTCACAAAAGAAATTCAAAAACTTACCCTCGGTGCCGGTGAGGAGTTTCATGGCGAAGGTATTCTGGCCGTAACCAAGGCCCTGCTCCAATCGGGCGTATCGTATGTTGGTGGCTACCCAGGCGCCCCAATGTCTCATTTAATTGATGTGCTTGCTGACGCTAGCGCTGAAATTCTTGAGCCCATGGGCATCACCTATGAGCAATCTGCCTCCGAAGCCGGTGCAGCGGCCTTGCTGAGTGCGTCGATTCAATATCCGATGCGAGGAGCCGTTACATGGAAATCCGTCGTCGGCACCAACGTTGCCTCGGACGCATTGTCAAATTTAGCTTCAACCGGTGTGACCGGCGGCTCGCTCATAATTCTCGGCGACGATTACGGCGAAGGCTCCAGCATCATGCAGGAGCGTACCTATACATTTGCGATGAAGTCTTCCATTCCACTGATAGATCCCCGCTATGATATGGAGCGCTTGGTGGAATTGACCGAGCATTGTTTCGGCATCTCAGAAGCCTCGAACATGCCGGTGTTTTTAAACATGCGCATTCGCGCCTGTCATCTGACCGGCAGCTTCATAGCCAAAGACAACAAAGTTGCAGAGTTCAATACGAATGCACCAATCCCTGAACAGAAATACGACGTCTCAAAAATTGTTTTACCGCCGCATTCCTACCTGCATGAAATCGCCAAGTTTGAAAAACGCCTGCCCGCAGCCATCGCCTACGCCAAGCAACACAAGATCAACGAAATTTTTCCTGGAAAGTCAGATGCGCGTATCGGCATCATCACACAAGGCGGCACCTATTCCGTTGTGATGCGCGCACTTCAACGTTTGGGCGCAGCAGATGCGTTTGGAAATTCAGACGTGCCGGTTTACTGCATGAATTTGGTCTATCCCTTGGTGACCGATGAAATAGTCGACTTCTTGAGCGACAAAGATAGCGTCTTGATCGTTGAAGAAGGTAATCCAAACTTTATCGAAACTCAGATCGCCGAAATCGCTCATACTCTAAATATTGAATGCCGCATTCACGGCAAGGGCATGTTGCCGATGGCCGGCGAATATGTCTCCAACGTTGTCCGCGAAGGTATTGCTCAATATCTCGCCGAAGAAGCACCCACGGAGATGAGCAAAACTGCACTCGACAGCAACAACGAAATACTCGCCAGGACCAGCGAAGCTCAATCTTTCCTTCCGGGACCCATGCCTGCACGGCCGCCGTCGTTTTGCACCGGCTGTCCGGAACGCCCGATTATGGCCGCCCTAAAACTTCTGATGAAAGAGCGCGGCAAATTTCATATCTCAATGGATATCGGCTGCAATCTGTTTGGCTCGCTACCACCGTTTAATGTCGGCAACACGGTTTTAGGTTATGGACTTAGTCTCGCCAGCTCTGGTGCTATTGGCCCGGCCCTCGATCAGCCAAATGTCGCCATCATGGGAGATGGCGGTTTTTGGCATAACGGCTTCACCTCCGGCGTCGTCAATGCACAGTGGAATAAATATGATTCTGTGCTGGTGATTTTGGATAATGGCTACGCGGCCGCTACCGGCCAACACAAACTTCCTTCAACCGGTGCCACACCACGCGGCATGGAATCCATGATATCCATTGAAGGCGCGCTTAAAGGTGTCGGTGTTCAGTGGATCAAACATGTTGATTCCTACAGTCTCGATGACACCATTAATGTATTGCGGGAAGCTATGGATGCGCGCGGTAAAGGCCTGCGTGTCGTCATCTCCGACAATGAATGCATGCTGGCCCGCCAACGCCGGGAAAAGCCAGCCAAAGCTGCCGCGCTCAAAGCAGGTCAAACAGTCATCCAGGAAAAATTCGGTGTCGATGAGGAAGTTTGCACCGGCGATCATTCTTGCATGCGGTTGAGCGGCTGCCCTTCTCTCACGTTGAAACAAAGCAGTGACCCGCTCAAAGAGACGCCTGTTGCGCATGTCGATGACAGCTGTGTCGCGTGTGGCAATTGCGGTGAGGTCGCCCATGCGGCCCAGCTCTGTCCGTCTTTCTATAAAGCCGAAGCGGTGCGAAATGCTGGCATCCTCCGTCAGTTTGCCTCGACAATCAATCGTGGCCTGCTCTCCATGATGGGAGCTAAATGATGAACGAGATTAAAAACACCTCCGTCATCGACCGGCCAATTTGCCTATTGCTCGGCGCCCTTGGCGGCCAAGGCGGCGGCGTTCTCATTGAATGGTTGGTCGATGCAGCCAAGCGCGCCGGCTATCCCGCCCAGGCGACTTCCACGCCAGGTGTTGCTCAACGCACCGGCGCAACGACATATTATTTTGAACTTTTCCCCGAAAAGAACCCTGCCGGCACACCGATCTTTACCTTCTTCCCAGCCTCGGGTGATCTTGATCTTATGATCGCGATGGAGCCGACAGAAGCCGGGCGTGCGATTGAGCGCGGATTTGTGACCGATTGCACGACTGTCATCACGGCCACAGAGCGGGTCTATTCAACTGCCGAAAAAGTTTCCGCCGGTGATGGTCGCATTGACGTCGAGCCAATCCTCGAAGCCATTGAAAAAGCTTCAAAAGAATTGGTCCAATTGGATATGGCTGCGCTTTCGGCCGGCACGGCAGCCCGCGGCAACGCGATTGCCTTTGGTGCGATTGTCAGCAGTGGTATATTGCCGCTGACCGCTGAAGACTGCCGGGCTTCGATCACCTCAAAAGGTGTCGCCGTCGAAAGTAATCTGGCTGGATTTGAAATTGGTATGACGGCAAATGCAACGGATGCCCAGCCTAATTCGCAGAAAGATGAACTGATCTTTAATGCGGCCCCTGAGAAATTTGCTTCCAAGATTTCAGATTTCCCAAGTTCCGCTCAAGAAATTATCGGTCACGGTATTGCTAGATTGATTGACTATCAAAATGAAGCTTATGCCGAGTTTTATCTCGAGCGCTTAAAAAGCGTTGCCGAGGCTGACACTGATAAATCTAAAAAACTCACCTCCGAGGTTGCCCGCCATCTTGCGCGCTGGATGAGTTTTGAAGATGTCATCCGCGTTGCTCAATTAAAAACCCGGCCCGAACGGCTGTCGCGTATTCGCGGCGAGTTGAGCGTTGATGATACAACACCGCTGAAAGTCACCGATTACTTTAAGCCGGGGCGCGATGAATTTTTAGGCGCTCTGCCGAAAGGCCTCGGATGGCTTGTACCCAACATTGAAAAACTGAAATTGGGTAATGGTCTGGCGCTGCACTTGCCAACCGGGTCCGCCTTTGGCTACGCCATGCTGAAATTCATGGCCGCTCTCAAGCCGCTCAGGTCAAAATCAGCGCAATATATCGAAGAGCAAGCTGCCATCGAACAATGGTTAGCGGCGGTGATTAAGGCTGCTGCTACAAATAATTACCTCGCCTGCCAAACTGCCAACCTCGCCATATTGGCGCGTGGTTATGGGCAGGTGCGGAAAACCGGATTTTCGAAAATGGCCACATTATTTTCGGATTGGGCGGAGAGACTGACGAATGATCATGCTGGTCTAGCCGCTGAGGTGGACCAAATGATCCTGCTGGCCCACGCCAACCCGGAAGAAACTTAAGAAAACAAATGAATACATCAAGGAATTCGTTATGAGTGAAAAGCGAAATAAGACTCTCCTCCACTGCACCGTGAATGGCAAAGAGCGCGATGATGTCGTCAAAGATAATATTCTTTTGGCCGATTATCTGCGCGAGAACATTGGGCTGACCGGCACCAAAATCGGCTGCGACGGCGGCGAATGTGGCTGCTGCACTGTCCTCATCAATGGCGTGCCAAATCATGCCTGCTTGCGTTTGGCAGCGACATGCCAGGATGCCGAAATTGAAACCATCGAAGCTTTGTCTGAGGAAAGTCGGCTTTCCGCCATCCAGCGTGGCTTTCATGAAAAGCTTGGTGCGCAATGTGGATTTTGCACGCCGGGCATGATCATGGCTGCCGAAGGTCTGCTGCGAGAAAATCCTAATCCAAGCGAAGATGAAATTCGCCAAGGACTGGCAGCCAATATTTGCCGCTGTACCGGCTATGTTAAAATTATCGAATCCGTTCAATTTGCGATCGATGAAATAAATTCGAGAGGAAAAGCGGCATGAACGAAATAAAGCCAACACAATCCATTGGCGTTTCCAAACCGCTTGTCGATGGTCCGGAAAAAGTCTCCGGCAAAGCTCGTTATTCCAGCGACTTTATTCCAAGCGACAGTTTGGTTGGCCGCATATACAGAAGCCCGGTATCCCACGCAGAAATCATCGAAGTCGATATCTCGGAAGCCCAGGCGCTGCCCGGCGTAAAAGCCGTCATCACCGGCGACGAATCAGATGAGCCCTTTGGCGTGCTGCCGATTGCCAGGTTTGAATACCCCCTCGCCCGCGACAAGGTACGTTATAAAGGGGAGCCGGTTGCCTGTGTCGCTGCTGTTGATGTTGAGACCGCTCAAAAAGCGATTGATCTCATCAAATTTAAATACAACGAACTGCCTGCTTATTTCACCTCAGAAGAGGCGATGGCCGAAGGCGCTGTCAATATTCACGATCACCGGGAAGGAAATATTGAGCGCGATGTCGAGTTTGATCTCGGCGAGACCGATGAGGGTCTTGAAGCCGCTGATCTGATTATGGAAGAAACTTATAACTGTGCGGAGATCGCCCAGGTGCAAAGTGAGCCGCATGCGGCAATCGCTGAGTATGATATCGAGCGCGATTTCATGACGGTTCGTGCCAGCACCCAAGTTCCCTACTACGTGCACAAAATGCTCGCTAAAACGCTCAAAATGGAAGAGAGCAAAATCCGGATGATTAAGCCCTTCGTCGGCGGCGGCTTTGGCTGCCGGACGGAATGTTTGAACGTCGAGCTTATCTGCGCACTGGTCGCGCGCGCTGCAAAAGGCACGGTTCGCATCGTCATCAGCCGCGAAGAAACCTTCATCACCCATCGCGGACGCCCCGAGACAGATATCGATATGAAAATCGGCGTTAAAAAAGACGGCACTATTACGGCGGTTGATTTTAAAGCGATCCAACGCGGCGGCGGCTATAGCGGCTATGGTGTTGTGACAATTCTTTATGCCGGCGGCTTGATGTTTGGCGTTTATGATTTACCAGCCGTTCGCTACAGAGGCCTTCGGGTTTTGACCAATACACCACCGCCCGGCGCAATGCGCGGCCACGGTACGACAGATGTGCGTTACGCTTTTGAAAATTTGCTCGATAAAATTGCCATCGAGCTGGACATGGACCCGATAGAAATTCGCCGGAAGAATCTTCTGCAAGGACCAAAATACGAAACTCTCAACGAGATGTTTATCAATTCCTACGGCTTGCCAGAATGTCTCGATTGGGTTGAAAAAGAAAGCGGCTGGAAAGAACGCCGCGGCAAGATGGGGCCCTATAAAGGTCTTGGTGTTGCCTGCGCACATTACCCAAGTGGTGCTTCAAAGCCTGTCAACTGGACCGGTGAGCCACATGCAACGGTGCATCTCAAGCTTGATTGGGATGGCTCTATCACGCTCCTCACCGGCGCACCCGAAATCGGCCAAGGCTCAACAACGATGGCGACGCAATGTGCAGCTGAAATCCTCGGCCTCGATATGTCGCGTTTCCAGAGCCTCACCAGTGACAGTAAGTTGACACCCAAAGACAATGGCTCTTATTCATCGCGTGTCACTTACATGGTCGGTAACGCCTCGATCGATGCTGCAACGAACCTCAAAAACATTTTGGTTGAAGCTGCTGCTAAGAAGCTTGAAGTAAAACCAGAGGATGTCGAATGTTTGGGCGAAGTCTACCGCGCTGGTACACAAGACGAAGGCCTAACTTTTAACGAAGTTGTTCAAGCCGCCCTTGAAGGCACCGGCACGATTACCGTCAAAGGCAATTACGACACAATGCCTGAATCCTGGGGCACCAAAAAATATCGCGGCGGCGCAATCAGTGGCAGCATGGCCTATGCCTATGCCGCTCAAGTCGTTGAGGTCAGCATCGACCCAGACACCTTCGAGATCAAAGTCGAAAAAGTCTGGGCCGCCCAAGATGTCGGAAAAGCTTTAAACCCGCTCAGTGTCGAAGGCCAAATCGAAGGCTCCGTCTGGATGGGCATGGGCCAGGCGATTTCCGAAGGCACGCTATACGTCAACGGGCTCGGCATAACCAACAACATGCTGGATTATCGGGTGCCGACGATTGTTGAGAGCCCCCCCATCGAAGTTGGCATTATAGAAAGCATCGACCCGCATGGACCGTTTGGGGCAAAAGAAGCCGGCGAAACCTCGCTGGTCGCCTTTATCCCAGCACTGACGAATGCCATCGCCGATGCCCTTGGCGTTCGCCCGGTTGATCTGCCGGTCACCCCGGACCGCCTGATGGAACTCATGGAAAACTACGAAAAAACACAAGAGGCTGCCGAATAATGGAATACATGCCCAACTTTCAGCTCCACCGTCCAACCAGCGCGGAAGAAGCGGTAAAGCTTCGGAGCGAAGAACCTGAAGCGCTTTATGTTGCCGGCGGAACTGACATGATCGTCAACGTCCGGCGCGGTATCGAGCAGCCCGAAAACCTGATCGATCTCAGTGGCGTCACAGAGCTCAAGACCATCACCGAAGATGACGAAGGTCTGCACATTGGTGCTGGCATAACGCTTAACGAGATCGCCACAAACGAAAAAATTAAAGCCGACTATCAAGCCGTTGCCGAAGCCGCAGCGGCCGTCGCCGGTATCACCCACCAGCAATACGGAACGCTCGGCGGCAATCTTTGTCTGGATACCCGCTGCCTGTTCTACAACCAAAGTGAATGGTGGCGTCAAAGCAATGACTACTGCATGAAAGAACGCGGCGATATTTGTCACGTCGCGCCAGGCGGCAAACGGTGTTTTGCGGCCTTCTCCGGCGATGTTGCGCCGGCCATGTTGGTCTATCAAGCCGAAGTTGAATTGGTGGGCCCGGAAGGCAGTCGCCGTATTCCACTTTCTGAAATGTACCAAAATGATGGCATGAACCACCTCACCTTCAATCCAGGTGAATTGCTTACCGTCGTACATTTGCCAAAAGCATTGGCCGGTTCTCCGTCGCGCTACGAAAAAGCCCGTATCCGAGGCTCGATTGATTTTCCTTTGGCAGGGACTGCCGTGCGCCTCGAAATGGATGGCAAAAAAGTCAAAGACATAGCGATTGCACTGACCGGCGTGAACCCCTTCCCGCAAATTGTCAAAGGCACCGAAGATTATATTGGTAAAGCATTTGACGATGCCTCTCTCGACGCGTTGCGCGATAATGTCCGCAAGCAAGCCAAACCGATGAAGACGACAACGGTGGCGCCCTGGTATCGTCGCCGGGTTATCGGTGCACTCGCGAGGCGACTGACCGAGGAACTCGCTGGCTAAATTTGCGGCGCAAAAAACTAGTATTGTTGGGTTGCCAAACAGTTTAGATTTAAAGTAATTTAAGGTCATGTATATCAATCATGAATGTTAGTCATGGATTCAGAGACAAATAGAGAGATTAAAAAAACTGCCAAACCCCAATTTCAGTGGGATGACCCTTTTCATTTTGAGGATCAACTGGAAGAAGAGGAACGGCTGGTACGTGATACCGCCCGGGATTATGCCCAAGACAAGCTGATGCCGCGGGTTTTGGAAGCCAATCGCCACGAAATTTTTGACCGTGAAATCTTCAACGAAATGGGTGAGCTGGGATTTTTCGGCATTACCCAGCCCGAAGAATATGGCGGTGCCAATCTTTCATACACTTGTTATGGCCTGGTAAACCGCGAAGTTGAACGCGTTGATTCCGGCTACCGTTCGATGATGAGCGTGCAATCGTCCCTCGTCATGCACCCTATTTATGCCTATGGCAGTGAAGAGCAGCGGCAGAAATATCTTCCCAAGCTTGCGACCGGCGAATGGATCGGCTGTTTTGGCCTTACTGAACCGGATGCTGGATCTGACCCCGGTAGTATGACCACCCGCGCGAAAAAAACTGATGATGGTTATCTTCTGACCGGCAATAAAATGTGGATTTCAAACTCTCCTGTCGCCGATGTTTTTATTGTTTGGGCCAAGCTCGACGACGTTATTCGCGGCTTTATTCTCGAAAAAGGCATGGAAGGCCTGAGCGCACCAAAAATCGAAGGCAAGTTTTCGCTTCGGACCTCAATCACCGGCGAAATCGTTATGGATAATGTGCCGGTACCCGAAGAAAACCTACTGCCTAACGCCAAAGGCTTGGGCGGACCGTTTGGCTGTCTCAACAAAGCACGGTTTGGCATTTCCTGGGGCACAATTGGTGCCGCCGAATTCTGTTGGCACGCGGCGCGTCAGTACACACTTGATCGCAAACAATTTGGTCGCCCCCTCGCCGCCAATCAGTTGATCCAGAAAAAGCTCGCCGACATGCAGACAGAGATTACGCTCGGACTGCAAGGCGCGCTTCGGATTGCGCGGTTAATGGATGAAGGTCGTTGTCCGCCGGAAGATATCTCGATGATGAAACGCAACAACGCTGGTAAAGCATTGGATATCGCTCGAATGTCCCGCGATATGCATGGCGGCAATGGCATCGTCGATGAGTTCCACGTCATCCGTCATATGATGAACCTCGAAACCGTCAATACCTATGAAGGCACCCACGACGTTCACGCCCTGATTTTGGGCCGGGCGCAAACGGGAATACAGGCGTTTTTCGCGGAGTAAGAGGATTTAAGCAAAAGGCGATCTGCGGATGTTGCTGTAGAGTTTGGTCAGCAACTGCATCATGTTGTCTTTTTCTTCAGTCGAAAGCCCGTCGAGCGTCCAAGCCAGCTTTTTTCTCACGATCGGCAATATATCTTTGAACACCGAGAGACCTTTTTTGGTCAATAATACTTGGGTTGCCCGCTGATCTTTTTTATCTGGCAATCGTTTGACCAACCCCTTGCTTTCCATTGTTCCAATTACCCGGCTTAATGCCGAGCGTTCCGAAATAACGATCTCCGCAAGCTCACTTACGCTCACCCCATCTTTCTCCTGCAATTGAGCCAAAGCGCGCCATTCGAGCGGAATTAAATCAAAGGTCTTTAATGCGGCTGAAAGGTTTATAAAATTCTGTCGCTGAATATGGCCGATGTAAAACATCGGATACTCAGAAAAGCGAAATGCTTCGTCTGAATCTGGATCGAGACTGATCATTTTTGGCTTCGCTTGTTTGTCTATTTTCATCTGGCACCTATTTTTTCTATTGAATTAATTTTCAATATCAGGTCTACTCTTAATATACGTGAAAATACACGTGTATTCAATACTAATTTTTTGGGAGTGGATTATGAAAATTGACATGCTCGGCACAGGTGCCGCAATGGTGGATCCAGATCGGGCGCAATCCGGTATCCTGGTCACTTTGGAAAATGGTGCAAAATACATGTTCGATTGCGGTGCGGGCACCACCCACAACATGGTCCGGGCCAATAGCAATCCCGCAGATGTGGGCGTCATTTTTCTTACGCACCTGCACCACGATCATATTTGCGACTTCCCCTTATTTGCAATTTCAGGATGGATGTATGACCGCACGACGTCACCCATCGTTTTAGGCCCAAAAGGAACCAAACATTTCTGTGACCATTTGTTTGAAGGCGGTGCCTATGATTCAGACTTTAGAGCCCGTAGCGCTTTTCCGCGGCGCCAAGCCAATTTGGCGGCGGTTCGCCCAGATGTTCGAGAAGTAAGTCCAGGCCTTGCCTACGAAGACGAGAATGTCAAAATTTTCTGCGATTTTGTAGAGCATATCCCACGCGAAATATCAGAATGTTTTGGCATTCGCATGGAAGCCGAAGGAAAGGTTATCGCGTTTTCAGGAGACACCTCCCCTTGCGACAATATGGTTAAATTGGCGAAAGATGCAGACGTATTGTTCCACGAATGCACATTCCCCGAGTCTTTCATTGAATTTCGCAGCAAATCGGGTACCGGTACTCATGCCCATACGCCGCCAACTGATTTGGGGAAAATAGCTGTTGAAGCTCAGGTGAAAAGCCTTGTTGCCACTCATTTTGGCCATTTTGAATCTACCAATCAGGTGCTTCGCGAAGCTGCGGAACACCACATGCCAGTGGATGAAATGGGACCCCACGTCATGGATGAAGTCGTGCGCGATATCCGTCGGAACTACGACGGGCCGCTACAAATGGCCTATGATCTTATGAGAATAGACCTTTGATAAGGAAACCAAATTAATTGATCCGATTTTAATATTTGTTCTCAACAGCATCTTGTGATGAAATTAAATTTAGAACCCAAGCTTGAACTGCACTACGAGTAAAAATTTAACTGCCACATTTACTTAATCACTATCTCAGGAGAGGTACTATGCAGAAAATATTTACAGCTAGCTTACTCACAGCCGCTGGTGGCGCCACGGCGCAAATCGGCAATTCTCGACGATATAGTTGAAAAGGTTAATGAGCGTAATATGACTGTTCCCAAAATCAAATTAGAGGGTATTACCAAGAGTTTCGGCACCAATCACGTCCTCAAAGGCGTTGATCTTGAGGTTGCTGAGGGTGAATCCTTGGTTTTGATCGGCGGATCGGCCAGCGGCAAAACGCTTATTCTCAAACTGATATTGGGATTGGAAAAGCCCGATAGCGGCTCTATCCAAATCGATGGTATTGATACAGCCACGCTTGGTCAAAAAGACCATGAGGCATTGCTTCATCGCATGGGGATGTTGTTTCAACAATCGGCGCTTTTTGACAGCATGCCGATATGGGAAAATATCGCCTTCCAATTGCTTCAGGATCGCAAGCTAACTCCCGACGAGTCGAAACAAGTTGCTCTGGAAAAACTGGTTTCGGTCGGCCTTACAGCAGATGTCGGCGAACTTTTACCAGCAGAGATTTCCGGCGGCATGCAAAAACGTGTCGGCTTTGCCCGCGCCATTGCCAATGATCCCGAAATAATATTGCTAGATGAGCCAACCGCGGGCCTTGATCCCATCATGACCAATGTGATTGGTGAACTGATCATGAAAGGCACCCGCGATTTGGGCGCGACGACTTTTTCGATCATTAGCGATATGAAAGGCGCGCGTCAAATTGGCGACAGAATTGCCATGATTTATGACGGCACAATTATTTGGTCGGGGCCGACGGCAGAAGTCGATACCTCGGACAATGCCTATCTCGATCAATTCATCAACAATCGCGCCGAAGGGCCAATCAAAATGGCGATCACCACAGCCTAGGGCATTCATCGACAATCATGACAAACTCCTCCGATTTTCCGCTTATTGGCGTGCCGACCTCGATCATGCAAATGCCCGGCTCTAAGTTCACCGCCCATGTCAGTGGTCGACGCTACATAGCCTCGCTTGTTAAGTTTTCAAAATGTATTGCCGTGCAAATCCCCTCTCTTGGAGAGGACTATGACTACGCAGATTTGGTAGAGCGCTTCGACGGCATCATGTTGACCGGCGGGCGGGCTAATGTTGAGCCCCACCATTACGGTGGTCCTGATTTCCCACCGGATGAGCCAATAGATCCGGATCGAGACGCAACTGTACTGAGCCTGATACCAGCCTGCATTGAAGCAGGTATCCCTTTGCTGGGCATTTGCCGAGGCTTGCAAGAAATCAACGTCGCCCTTGGTGGATCGCTGCATTACCGCGTCAACGAAGTGCAAGGTAAAAACGATCATCGCATGCCGCGAGGCGATGGCGTTACCGATGAAGTTATTTATGAGCTGCGCCATTCGGTTAAACTCACCGAGGGTGGTATGTTCCACGAGCTTACCGGCGAAGATGAAATTAGGGTCAATACGCTGCACGGTCAGGGGATTGATCGCCTCGGCGAGGGCCTGGCAATTGAAGCTGTTTCCGATGATGATATCATTGAAGGTATTCGCGTGGAAAATCATCCAAACTTTGCCGCCGCGGTTCAATGGCATACCGAGTTTCATCCTGAACGCGAGGAGCACGCTCTATCCCGGAAGCTCTATGAGGCATTTGGCGAGGCGGCTCTAGCGCGGGCCAAAAACAAATGACAGCCTGGAATACAGAAACTGAGTCTTGCTCCCTTGGTGACACCAGCATCCACCGGATTGTTGATTTGGAGAGCGTTCGTTTTCCAGCGCAAATGATTTATCCGAATGTCCGCCCGGAAGACATGGAAGCTCTCACGGCGCGCTTTGGCGCTCATCATTTTGATGAAGCATCTCTCGATTTGCTGCTGAGTTTTCACGCATTTCTCGTCCGAACCAAAAAGCACACGATTCTTGTCGATCTATGCTGCGGAAATGACACAGACCGCCCTA
>CAJXJM010000018.1 GCA_913054205.1 uncultured Rhodospirillaceae bacterium | reverse complement strand
AGCCAACAGTCTGAGTCAGCAAAAGTGTTTGCGTGAACCAGCTGGTCAATTCATCCGGGCCTTCGAGATTAATATAAAAATCACGCAACGCATTGATTTGGTCGAGTTGTTTGATTGGCGGCATCAATAATTTTGCGGCGATTTGCGCATCTTTAAAGGTCAGCACAACTTCGGGGTCTGCGTGAATGCCGGCACCGGTGCGAATACGACCATCTTTAAACTGAAACCACCTGCCAACAGCACCGTTTCTGGTACGCAATTGGGCGACAAAGTTTTGCTCTTTGAGACGCGCCTTGAACACCGGATAGCGCCACGCTGTGAACCGCAGCAACCAAGCCAAGCCATAGAGAATAATGCCAAATCTCATAATATTTCTCCGCTTAGGTCAACCGACGATCAAAATAATTTTGCCCATATGAGCACTGGATTCCATCAGCGTATGAGCTTCAGATGCCTGCGCAAGAGGGAAAGTTTTATAAATGTGGGGGCGCACTTTTCCGTCATCCATCAGGCCGCCGAAATCCTTTTGGAGATTGGAAGCAATCAACGCTTTCTCTTCTGTAGATTGGGGACGCAACGTCGAGCCTGAAATGGTTATCCGATCTCGCAAAATACGGCCAAAATCTATTTCTTCTTTGCGGCCACCCAAAAAGGCAATGAGCGCGATACGGCCGTCGCGCGCCATAATACTGATTTCTTTTTGGACATAGCCGCCGGTGACCATGTCCAAAACAACGTCGACACCGTGGCCGTCGGTAAATTCTTTGGCAACTTCACGCCAATCTTCTTCTTTATAGTTAATCGCTTTATCGGCGCCTTGATCGAGGCAAAATTGGCATTTCTCTGCCGAACCAGCCGTCGTGATCACCGTTGCTCCTTTGGCTTTGGCCAATTGGATGGCCGCTAAGCCGATCCCACTGCTGCCACCGTGAACGAGGAAATATTCGCCGGCTTTCAAGTCCGAACGCATAAAGACATTGTAGTAAACCGTATAAAAATTCTCTGGGATTGAGGCTGCCATTTCAGCGTCATATCCTTTTGGCCAAGCCAAACAATGAGAATGCTGAACGGCAGTGTATTCGGCGTAGCCGCCACCATGGGTTAAACCCATCGCTTTATCACCAACTTTCCAATCACCTGCGTCATCACCTACAGCCACGACTTCGCCGGCAACTTCCAATCCCGGCAGCGGGTTTGCATCCGGCGGCACGGGATAATTGCCTGTGCGTTGTGCAACATCAGGTCTATTCACGCCAACGGCTTCGTTTTTAATCAAGATTTCGTCAGCTTTGATTTCCGGCACCGGGATAGTCACCGGCACAAGAACTTCCGGCCCGCCCGGCTCTTTGATATCAACAGCGTTCATTTCTGATGGGTATGACATGATTTAGTCCTCTATTCGTCTTTCGTTTAATTTGATCTTGGTTGTCGTTGATTTGGAGAAAGAATTCAATTCGAACCCATAATCTGTTCGCACATTGGACATGAGACATCTGGAAAGGGAAAGCTTAAATGTCGACTTTTTTTAGGCGCTTCTCTATTTCTTTGGCCGCGGATTGCATAGTTGCAAGATACCGACCGACCACCTGCTTTAGGGAAAGAGCCGACAAAATGTAGTGTAAATTGAGACAGGCCAAGGGCTCTCCTTCATACATGATTGGCACGGCAATAGAACCGGTTTTTGGGATTAGCCCACCTTCTCGGAGGCCATAACCGCGGCGGCGAATTTGTTGAAACTCTTTTTCGAGTTCCTTGATTTTGGACGCCGCTTCACGTTCTTTGGGTTCGGTTGAGCGGAGAACATCCAAGATAGAATCACGTTTGTGCTTGGAACTGAAGGCGAGATATGCCATTCCCATACCCGTCGCCAATATTGGTACCCGATACCCAGGATGACCGCGCCGCCCACCATAACCGCGCTCAAGGGACAGTGGACTGGTCTGATGAGTGGTGTCGCGGATGATCATTGAATCACGATCCAACGAGCCGATACCGACAGGCCATACAACATCGTTGCCAAGCTTTTCAAGAATGGGCGAGGCTATTTCGGTCACCCAGGCTTCATCACTGTAACCTTGACTGAGTGCACGAACTTGAATGGTAAGCTGATAGGTATCGCCATTTGGGCCTGTTGTCACATAACCAGTTTCTTTGAGAGTATTAAGAAGACGGTAGAGCGTCGGGCGCGGAATGCCGGTTTGTTTGCTCAACATGAGAACGGTAACATCGTCCTTTTCATTGAGCGTTTTTAAGACGACGAGTCCCTTTTTTAAACTCTTAGTGGTCCCTCGATCTGCCATTTTGATCCCTGATTTAAATTTTTTGTATTCTAGCGCGAGTGTCAGGTCTTCGACAAACCAAGAAACGAAGGTGCGCAAGTATTTTCTATCTTATCGAGCAGTGATGGCATACTGTTCTATCAGAATTTAATTCACCTAATCGGGTAATTATGAAAAATTTGATATTTGCAGTTTCAATTATTTATTTAAGTGTTCCGTCGCCTTTGTCGGCACAGAGCGGCCTGTTCGGAACCTGTACTCAAGACAGAGTCATCAAATTCATTGACGTCGGCCTCACCAAAAGTGAAATTGTCCAGCTCTGCGCGCTGCCCGCCAAAAAACAATCCACCGCTTCCAATCAACCGGTCAAAAAAACCACACAGCGCGCCCAGAAAAAACTAAGAGGCAATTTGGCCGTCTTAAATGGCGTTTGGATGATGGATATAGTGTGTGACCCGTAGGCGGCGGCCTCAAATAATATCATCGTGAAAAATGGAAATATTTCCGGTGCCTTGGACGATGGACAAGCCATAAAAGGCAGCATTTCAAAAGATGGCACAATTGAAGCTTACGCAACGAGCTCCCAAGCATTTGGCGAGATGAACGGTAAAGTCACCGATTGGAAAAGCGGCAAAGGCTCCGGCACCGTAACCGTTGGCGGCAGAGCGGATTGTGAAGGCACGTGGACGATGAAACGGAAGTAGGGGGATTAGCTAATTCCCGTCCGCGGCACCAGGGCCGATCTGAACGTCTCTGTGGACGTAGACGCAGAGTAGCAATCCAAAACTAAACATCAAGGTCAGCATCGCGGTGCCGCCGTAAGAGATCAACGGCAGCGGCATGCCGACAACCGGCAAAAGCCCCATCACCATCGCGATATTGACAAATATATTGAGGAAAAACGAGGTTGTGACACCCATGCCGATCAGGCGGCCAAACTGGTTGCGGCAGCGAAGTGAAATCGCGAAGCCATAAATCAGCAGCATAACATAAAGACCAATGAGAACCAGTCCGCCGACCAGGCCAAACTCTTCGGCCATCATGGTAAAAATAAAATCGGTCTGCTTTTCCGGCAAGAAACTGAGATGACTTTGAGAACCCTCCAGGAAGCCTTTGCCGAACATGCCGCCAGAGCCCAAGGCAATCTTAGATTGAAGTATATGATAGCCCGCCCCTAAAGGATCTTTCTCAGGATCGAGAAAGGTTAAAAGGCGCTGTTTCTGATAATCCAGCAAAACAAAATTCCACAGTGGAATTACCGCTGCTATCGTTGCCAAGGCACCTGTGACAAACACCCAAATTCGAACGCCAGCTAAGAACAGCATCGCAATCCCTGTCGTAACCATCAAAATAGTGGTGCCCAGATCAGGTTGCCGCATGATTAGAAATGCGGGTACCGCGATTAGAATAAGCGGCACTATAACGTGTGAAATGCGCCCGACATCTTCCAATCGCGCTGCATAGAAATACCGCGCGAGCAGCAGAATAATCGAGATCTTCATCATTTCAGAAGGCTGGATTGTGAAGACGCCGAGATCAATCCAGCGCTGTGCTCCCATGCCGATTGAGCCACTAAATTCAACAACGACCAACAAAGCAAGTGAAACGGCGTAAATAGCATAGGCGTAGCGCAGCCAGACATGAATATCGATGACCGCAACCATCAACATTAGGAACAAGCCCGCAGCGAAGCGGATCATTTGGCGCGATGCCCAAGGATCAAAATTCCCATTGGCGGCAGAATAGAGCATGCCAAATCCGATCGAAGCCGTAATACCAACCAACAGGACAAAAAACCAATTGATTTGCCATAGCCGCTGACCAAGGCTCATATCGGATTGACGAAACGGAGACAACGCCATGATTTTCGCCTAGCCCTTTTTTACAGTCGTTGAATTGGGGAAGTTGTGACTTTTGGCGGCCTTACCAGATTGCCCCCGCGACGGATCGCGGCGCTGAACCTCCATTAATATATCTTTGGCAATCGGTGCGGCAATTGATGAGCCGCCGCCGCCGTGTTCAACCACGACCGAGACTGCATATCGAGGATTTTTAAGCGGTGCATAGCCGACAAATAAAGCGTGATCCCGCTCCCGCCACTCTAGATCTTTATTCTTTTTAACACCGGTTTCGCGCTCGGCTTTGGTAATGCGGCGCACTTGAACCGTTCCGGTTTTGCCTGCCAATTGAAAACCCGGCTCTTTAATACGCGATCTATAAGCCGTGCCATACGGAGAATTAGAAACCGCTCCCATCGCCTTTTTGATCATATTCAAATGAGGCGGATGAATGCCAATTGATTTAAATTCAGGAATTTCTGGAACAACTGGATCAGCCACATCAAAAGGCACCACCTGCTTGGTTAAATGCGGCTTCACGGCTTTCCCACCATTGGCCAGACGCGCAGTCATGACCGCCAATTGCAAAGGCGTCGTCAAAATAAATCCCTGCCCGATCCCGGCGAGCAAGGTTTCACCCTGTTGCCAGGAAACTCGTTTGGCCTTTTTCTTCCACGCCCGCGTTGGCATGAGCCCTTTTTTTTCTCCTGCCAATTCAATGTCTAAAATCTGCCCCATTCCCAAACGGCGGGCCATCGCCGAAATGCGGTCGATACCTGTTCGTTTGGCAATCTCATAAAAATAAACGTCGCAGGATTGGGTAATCGCCGACAGCATATCCATCGAGCCATGACCGCGGCGTTCCCAACAATGGAATGTTGAATCGCCGAGTTCCAGTTCACCCGTGCAGAAGAATTTGCTGTTAGCTGTTACAACGCCTTTCTCGAGTGCAGCCAAAGCAACCACCATTTTAAAAGTCGAACCCGGCGAATATTGGCCGGCAATGGCTTTGTTGTTGAGAGGCGAGCGCGGATTTGAAGCCAGTGCTTTCCACTCGGCCTGAGACAGTCCGCGGTTGAATGCGTTGGGATCAAAAGTTGGTGTCGAAGCAAGCGTCAGCACTTCGCCGGTATGAATATCCATGACTACCGCGGACGCAGCCTCGTCGCCTAATCGTTTGGTGACAAACTTTTGCAGCTCCATATCGATGGTGAGCCACGTCTCCGCTCCCGGCAGACCTTCGCGGCGTTCAAGCTCGCGTATTTGCCTCCCAAAGGCATTGACTTCAACTTGGGTTATGCCGCTTTTACCGCGCAGCGCTAGGTCATGAACTTTCTCCATGCCGGCTTTGCCGATCCGGAAACCGGGTAACTCCAACAAAGGATCGCCGGTTAAATCTTTTTCTGATACGCCTGAGACGTATCCCAATACGGAGGCTGCTTGAGTGCCGTCCGGATAAAACCGGGTTTCACCGACATCAATTGTAATGCCCGGCATTTCAGCAGCATTCACTTCGATGCGGGCAACATCTTCCCAAACCATATTCTCTCTTATGATAACCGGTAAGAAGCGACGGCGACGTTTGATCTCGCGTTTGACCCTTTGCACATCATGGCTGCTAATCGGAATTACCTTACCGAGTTGCATTAAGGAAAAATCAACGTCCTTGGTATTTTCCGGGATAAGCAAAACGCGATAATTTTGCTGGTTAACGGCCATCGGTCGGCCAAATCGATCGAGAATGCGTCCACGTTTTGGAGCGATGAGTTTCAGGCTGATGCGGTTCTCATCGGCAAGCGTTTTGTATTTTTCACCTTCAATAATCTGAAGGTAATACATCCGGCCAACCAGACCCGACAGCAATACAGTCTTGCCGCCAAACAAGACGATTGAGCGTCTGGAAAATATTTTATATCTATCACCGTCGCGATGCATGCCTAAGTCCTGGGCCTAATCCTGCTGTAAAAAAGCTTGTTGCCACCGTAAAAATATCCACGCAACAATCGGGAATATTCCTAAAGATAACAAATATTGAAACGTAACGGCATTAATATCCATTAGCGCCAAATTCCAAGCCGATGCCAACAACCAGCTTTCAACCGAGGCTACCAGCGATATAACGGCGAAACCAAACCAACAAACCGTGAAGGACTTGCCAGCAAAAAACCGGCGCTGAGAAAGAGCAATGCCGTAAACCGTCAAAAATACCAGAATGTACAGACCAACCGGCGTACCCATTAGCAGATCCTGTAGAAGCCCTAATAAAAAAACTGCAAACGGCGGCAGAAGATTAGGTCGATAGATTGCCCAATGATAAATTGAAACAAGTGCCAAAATGGGTGCAATCTGTGCATACCCCGGAATGTGAGTGGGGACCACACTCAGGATGACGAGAAAAAGGCTCAATCCAAATGGCGTAATTGCCCGGGCCATTTGATCGAGCTTTTGCCAAACGGCGACATTCATTTTTTACGGGTTTTACCGCCTACCTTGTTCTTTGCAGAGCTTCTCTGCACGCTCATATCAACCAATCCGTTTAATCCGAAATCAGCGATGCGAACATATTCCAGCCTCGAATAATCGGCAAATAATTGGACATTGATACCGCCATCCGTCACAGATGCGACCACACCCACCGGCAAACCGGGCGGAAAGGCGCCGCCATGTCCCGAGGTAACGATCCGATCACTTGGCGTAACGCGCGCACCTGGTGGCAAATGTATAAGCTTGGTACGGCTGGTATTTCCGCCTGCCATAATCGCCCGCGTCCGATTGCTTTCGATCAGCACGGGAACTCTGGAATTGATATCTGTCAACAAAAGCACGCGAGCTGACCGGTTTGAAACTTGAGACACACGACCGATAATGCCACGGTCACTGACGACCGCATGACCTTTGTGCACGCCGTTGTTTAGGCCGGCATTAACAATCAGCATATTCGAGAAGGCACCACCTGAGCCGGCGATCACGCGGGCGGAAACGTATTTGGCAGATTTGTCATGCACCACGCCAAGGAGTTGTTGGAGCGCTGCGTTTTCTGACTGCAATTTGCGGGCGACAGTCTGCCATTGCATTAGCCGCGCGTTTTGTTGCTTGAGCTTGGCGTTCTCGTCTCGGATGACGGCCAATTCTTGGAAATTTTGGACTCCCTTGGAAACCGTCGCAATAGGTTTGGATATGGCTTCTAAAATAGGTGCAAAAGCATCGGTGACTTCAGCGCGCACGCGATCCACCAGCACAGCATCGACCTTGCCAAGCAGCATCAGACCGAATGCGGCGGCAATCAGTCCAAGATACATGAAGCGCTGAACCAAGCTTTTCAGTGGCGCTGCAATGCGTAATAGAGCGCTAGGGCGCTGTTCCAAAATCTGTCTCCGTTTTGTCTAACGGCCTGATATCACTGCCATAATATATGGCATCGGAGTCGATGTTTTCAATACTACCGGGGTTTTTCCCAGTATTATATTTCACAGCCCATATCAATACATAGTTGAGAGCACATGGCGAAGTTTTTTCATTTCCTCCAAGGCGCGTCCTGTTCCCATGGCAACACATGACAATGGCCCATCGGCAATAGACACCGGCAAACCTGTCGCATAGCGCAGGACGTAATCCATATTTGTCAGCAAAGCGCCGCCGCCTGTCAGCACGATACCTTTATCAACGATATCGGCAGCCAGTTCCGGCGCCGTATGCTCCAAAGCTGCTTTCACAGCTTCAATAATTTGACTTATCGGCTCAGCAAGACTTTCCGCAATTTGGCGTTCGCTGATGAGCAATTCTTTCGGCACACCATTCATCAAATCGCGGCCTTTAATTTCCATGGTCCGGCCTTCACCATCTTCCGGTGGACAGGCGGACCCGATTTCTTCCTTGATCCGTTCAGCACTACCCTCACCGACCAGCAGATTATGATTACGGCGGATATAAGCAATGATCGCTTCGTTCATTTTATCGCCGCCAACTCGGACGGATCGAGCATAAACAATACCGCCGAGCGACAGCACCGCAACCTCGGTCGTGCCACCACCAATATCAACAACCATCGAACCGGTTGGTTCAGTGACGGGAAGGCCAGCACCGATCGCTGCCGCCATTGGCTCTTCAATAAGATATACTTTGCGCGCACCAGCAGCCTCAGCGGATTCCTGAATGGCACGGCGCTCAACCGCGGTGGAGCCAGAAGGCACACAAATGACGATCAGCGGAGCGGCAAAGCTACGGCGATTATGCACTTTGCGGATAAAGTATTTGATCATGTCTTCGGCAATTTCAAAGTCAGCGATCACTCCGTCACGAAGCGGCCGAATAGCCTGAATGTTGCCGGGTGTCCGGCCCAGCATTTGCTTGGCTTCCTCGCCAACAGCCAGCACTCGCTTCTTGCCTTTAACCTCAGCAATCGCAACCACAGAAGGCTCATTCAAAACAATATTTTTGCCTTTAACATAGACGAGGGTGTTCGCTGTACCCAAGTCAATTGCCATATCGGCAGATAAAAATCCAAAAAGTCGCGACAGCATTTGGTCTCTCAATATCCAATAATTCTAATAAGAATCGATTAACATCCATCATGGAAGCTAATTCTTAACAATCTCTATCCGATTCGCGCCAAACAATCAAAGAGATACATACATTATTTGCAAAAAACCGGCGCAGCATAGGCGACTACCCCGGCTTTTTACCTTCTAAAACGAAATATTGGCTAAAATTAGGCAGACAACGCGCTTGGTGCTGTTTTTTCGCGTTTGACCAACAGCTTGTTCAAGGCGTTGATATAGGCCTTGGCGGAGGCCACCATGGTATCGGTATCGGCGCCCTGACCGTTGACGGTTTTGCCGTCTTCTTCCAGGCGGACGGTAACTTCCGCCTGCGCATCCGTTCCTTGGGTCACCGCATGAACCTGATATAATTGCAGATGCGGCTCAATACCGGTCAGTTCCTTGATACCTTTGAAGATCGCATCGACGGGACCGTCACCTGTCATTTCGGCAGATTTGGACTCGCCATCCACGTCCAAAGTCATGGTAGCTTTGGGCGGCTGATGTTCGGTGCCGCACAATACTTCCAGCTTTTCCAAATTGATCCGGTCGTTGGTGCGCACAAAAGCGTCATCGACAATGGCGACAATGTCTTCGTCATAGACATCTTTTTTAACGTCCGCCAAATCTTTGAAACGTTTAAAAGCATCTTGGACAGCGTTGTCGCCTAAATCATAACCCAACTCGATCAGCTTTTCGCGGAAGGCATGACGGCCCGAATGTTTCCCCATGACCAATTTACTTTCGGTCAGACCAACCGATTCCGGTGTCATGATTTCGTAAGTTTGCGCGTTTTTCAACATGCCGTCCTGGTGAATACCAGATTCATGCGCAAAAGCATTTGCGCCGACGATTGCCTTGTTTGGCTGCACGGTGAACCCTGTGACGGTCGAGACCAATCGCGATGCTTTGGTGATCAGCTCGGATTTTACGCGCGTTGTAAAAGGTAAGTGATCTGGACGGGTACGCAGCCCCATGATGATCTCTTCCATCGCCGCATTACCAGCGCGCTCGCCTAAGCCGTTAATTGTGCATTCAACCTGGCGGGCACCAACTTGAACGGCAGCCAAAGAGTTGGCGACCGCCATGCCCAGATCATTATGGCAATGCACCGAGATAATCGCTTTGTCGATATTCGGCACACGGTTCATCACCATTTCGATCATTGCGGCATATTCCATAGGCATTGCATAGCCGACGGTATCGGGGATATTGATGGTTGTTGCCCCGGCATCAATCGCAGACTCAATCGTCTGGCACATGAAGTCATGCTCGGTTCTGGAGCCATCTTCGCAGGACCATTCGACGTCATCGGTGAAATTGCGCGCATGAGTGACGCTATCAATCACCGCCTGATGTACCTCTTCCGGTTCCATCTGCAATTTGAATTTCATATGCAGAGGCGACGTTGAGATAAAAGTGTGAATGCGACCGCGTTCGGCAGGCTTAATCGCCTCAGCGCAGCGGTCGATATCGCCTTTGCTCGATCGGGCTAAACCACAGATGATCGAGCCTTTCACCAGCTTGGCGATTTCATGGACAGCTTCAAAATCACCATTTGAGGCGATTGGGAAGCCGGCTTCGATAACATCGACATCCATATCTTCCAGAACTTCGGCAATCCGAATTTTCTCGGACAGGTTCATGGACGCGCCCGGCGATTGCTCGCCATCACGCAAGGTGGTATCGAAAATTATAATTTCATTTGATGTGTTGGTAGTCATTTTACTGGACCTTTCTAAATAGCGTTTACGGTTCTAAGACGATTTATTCCCCTGAACACATGCCGCATATTTAGCGTGCGCGATCAGGGGCGCCTAAGTCGTAGGGCCAGTCCGAGTAGAATATTCTGAGTTGGCAATTCCGCACGCGCAAATGTCGCTGCCGAGAACTTACTCTCAACACCGCTTAATCGTGCATTTCTGATTTTCTGTTCAACAAACATAAAAACCGTTCCAAACGAATTACCAATAAGGGCGTATTAAGGCGTTTTGGTGCTCTAAGTCAATAGGATAGTGGGGTGGGGGTGAAAATGCACCACCGTCGTTCTGGCGTAGGCCAGAATCCAAAAAAATCTAAGTTGATACTCGGTTCTAAGATTCTGGACCCTGGTTCAAGTCCAGGGTGACGAGAGTGTTACGGCATTTCACACGTTACCTCCCTCTCCCACAACGGCAGAAGGAATGTGCCTATCCCCGCCGATGGCTATCCGGCCGGGCGGCTTTTTTGAGCTCGAGTTCATCGGCGCGGTCGCGCAGCCCGAGACGCAGGGATTGTTCCTGGCCACTGTCGTATTGAACCGGCCAGCGTTGAGCTTCATGGTTATAAAAAGCCGCTGCCTGAAGCGTGAAATGTGGATTGGTCAGATGCGGCCTTGCGAGCGCCACGATATCGGCCCGGCCCGCGGCGATGATCGTATTGACTTGATCCCAGCTTGTTATGTTGCCGACAGCGATTGTCGGGATTTTAGCCTCAAGGCGGACTTGCTCGGAAAACCAGGTTTGGAACATGCGACCATAGATCGGCTCAGCATCGGGTGTGGTTTGACCCGCTGAGACATCGATAAGATCGCAGCCGCGGCTTTTGAACATCTTTGCGATCTCAACTGTCTCGTTACCCTCAATGCCCGCCTCGCCAATCCAGTCGGTTGCCGACAGTCTAACCGACATCGGCTTTTTGTCCGGCCAGGCCGCGCGCACAGCTTCAAAGACCTCCAGCGGAAAGCGCAGGCGATTTTCGAGAGAACCGCCATATTCATCGTCTCGTTGATTGCTCACCGGGGTGATGAAGCTAGACAGCAAATAGCCATGCGCCATGTGAAGTTCGATCATGTCAGCGCCGGTTTCAATCGCGCGTTGGGTCGCTCGAACAAAGTCCGCTTTCACCTGATCCATGTCGTTACGGGTCATTTCCCGCGGTGTTTGGCTTTCCGGATAAAACGGAAGTGCAGAGGGTGCGATCAATGGCCAGTTGCCCTCCTCTAAGGGTTTGTCCATGCCTTCCCAGGCAACACGGGTGGAGCCTTTCCGGCCAGCGTGTCCAATTTGCATGCAGAACTTGGCGTCGGAATTCTCCTGCACAAAGTCGATGCATTTTTTCCACGCAGCGATGTGGTCGTCGTGGTAAAGTCCGGCGCAGCCCGGCGTGATCCGGCCTTCTTCAGAGACACAAGTCATCTCCGCAAAAATTAGTCCCGCCCCACCGAAGGCCAAACTGCCAAAATGGACAAAGTGAAAATCCCCAACCGCGCCATCGACCGCGGAATACATATCCATCGGCGAGACCATCACGCGATTAACCAGCCGCATGTCACGCAATTGCAATGGCATAAACATAGGCGCCGTACCTGCGGGTGGCTGTTCCGTCTGCTGTCCACTGAACCACGCCTCAACCTGATCAATAAAGGCAGGATCACGGAGGCGTAAATTCTCGTGGGTGACTTGTTTGGACCTTGTCAGCATTGAATAGGTCGCCTGAATGGGATCCATATCCCAATAACGTTTGACGTTTTCGGTCCAGACGACACTGACATTGGCGGCATGTTGGATAATCTCGGTTTCGGTGCGCCGCGCCTCGGTAAAAGCCGGCAATGCTTTCTCAACAGCGTTCTCGGATTTAAACGCTTCGAACAATGCAATGGCATCTTCCATCGCGAGCTTGGTGCCAGAGCCGATCGAGTAATGCGCGGTATGAAGCGCATCGCCCATCAGCACGACATTCTCGTAATACCAATTTTTGTTTCGAATGGTTGGAAAAGTGCGCCAGACGGATTTATTGGCGACCAATGTGTGGCCTTCCAGTTTATCCGCCCACAGATTTTCCATATAGGCGATGAGCCCGGCCTCATCCAAATCTTCGACATCGGCGGCGGCATTTTTCCAGGTGTCTTCCGGCGCTTCAATAATCCAAGTCGAGAGCTCCTCATTATATTGATAGGCGCCGAGCACCCAAATGCCGTGCTCGTTGGTGTTGAAATCGAAGGTAAACGCGTCATAGGGTTTAGTGCTGCCAAACCAGACGAATTTATTGCGGCGGTACTCAATGTCGGGCTGGAAATGTTTTTTGTGAGTTTCCCGGACAATAGAGTTGATGCCGTCCGCCCCAACGATGAGATCAGCGCCGTCGAACTGCGTCAAATCCGTAATGTCGGCTTCGAAATTTATGCCAACGCCCAACTCGCGGCAGCGTTGCTGAAGCAAGAGCAAAAGCTCCCTGCGCCCACAGCCGCAGAAACCGTGGCCTGTCGTGCGAATGGTGCCGCCCGGATAGACAAAGTCGATCTCATCCCAATACGCAAAAGCTTCGGTAATCGAAATGTAGGACTCAGGATCATAGGATAGAAAATTGCCGAGGGTTTCGTCTGAGAACACAACACCAAATCCAAAGGTATCGTCTGCACGGTTGCGCTCATGCACCGTCACATCGTAGCTCGGCCAAGCCTTTTTCATCAAAATAGCGAAATATAATCCGCCCGGCCCACCGCCCACAATATCGATCTTCATGCTTATACCTTAATTTTAATTTATCTTATATATAAGATATTTACATATTAGAATTCAAGTCGTAAGATTGATAAATGGAAAAGAAAATAGAAACGCAAAACTCATCTTTGCACCTTTGGCTACAGCTTATTAAATGCACCAAGACGATTGTAGCGCATGTTGATGGACAGTTGCGCCGAAATCATAATTTAAGCTTGGTCCGATTTGATGTTTTGTCGCAGCTCTACCGTTTTGAGGATAAATGGCTCACAATAGGAGAACTGGCAAATCTATTGATGGCTTCCGGCGGCAATATTACCGGCCTATTGGACCGCATGGAAAACGACAAACAATTGAAACGCCGCGCCAGCCCAACGGATCGCCGCAGCTTTCAGGTAAAACTGACTAAACACGGTCGTGGATTATTTGAAATTATTGCTAAAGATCATGAAAGCTGGGTGTCTGACATGATGGCGGATTTACCTGAGCAAGGTAAAAAGCATTTAGTAAAACAATTGATAGAAGTGCGTCGCGAGTTTGAAAAAACGACGATCAAAAATAATAAATCGGCTGCATAATATAAAAAAGCCGAGATATCAGGAGAGCCTAACATGACGGATTTATTGCCCCTACCCGCGTCCCGCGACGAAGTGCGGAAAATCCAAAGCGAGCGCAAAAAAATCGCCTTTGTGCGCGCCAAAACCGCCAAATGGTATCACGGCAAACTCGAACATATCGACGGCAATAAATTGGACGACCCGGAAGTCTGGGGCCAAATTCCCATCGTCACCAAAGAAATCCTGCGCAAATTCGACCACGCTGAATTCATGGAGAACTTTAACGTCGCGCCGCCGGAAGATATTGCGGAATATTGGCGCTCCGGCGGCTCGACCGGAAAGCCCGTCTTTTATCCCCGTACCTTCGAAGATGTGAAATACGGCCTCGAAAGCTGGGCGCGCACTTATCCCGCCATGGGCATTAAGCCGGGTGATCTTTGCCACATCTCGTTTCCCATCGGCATTCAAGA